>JANZZV010000001.1:0-300000 GCA_026419195.1 Fervidobacterium sp. | reverse complement strand
AAAAAGAATATTTGTCCTCCGTATGTTCTTGACTACCAACTGCTCTGGCACCAGATGCATCAACTTTGGTAGTTGCCAGTGCCTTCTGGTTTACGTATATCGTAAGCTCTGCATTTGTAAGTCTTTTTACTTCGTCTAAAAATGCTTCACCAATCTTTCCAACAGCCACTACGAATCCATTGACTGTGTTCCCCAGTTGTGGATGCATGACTGGCTGAATAGCAATTGCATATATATCTCTTTGACCATTGTAAAGAAAAACCTCAGCGTAAGCAGAAGCTGCTGACAATATTTTTTCCATTCTTTGCTTTAGTTCTTCAGCAAATTCAAAGTCTTTGTATTCGCTGATCGATAAACCAGGCGCCAATGAATAAGCGTACTCAACAAAATACCTACCGTTGGAAGGATAAAAAGGTCTTATCTTAACCTTTGGTTCATTGTTATCGATGGTCCAAAGACTAATGTAATCAAATAGCGCCCTCTCAACATAGTTGTTAAGTAAACCTCTTCTTTCAGCAACACTTAGATTTTTTTGTTCTGCTGCATTTACAACATCTTTTGACGAAGCACTAACCTTGGCTATATTTTCGATTATCGACAATCTATTTTTTATCAAATTCTCTACTATATTTTTAATCGATTCAGATTCTTTCTCAAGAGTTGAAAGGTAAACATTTTCAAAAGCCTTATCTACAGACTCTTTCTGTTTTTCAACAGAATTTTTAAGTTTTTCATTGTAACCTTCTATATGTTTTTGCAATTCATTTGAGAATCTATCAAAAAAGTCCTTAAATACGACCTTGGGATCACCAATTTGTTTTTTGACATCCTTTTCAATCTTGGTTGTTTCTGAGGCTATGTTGAAAACTGTGAAGATTATAGAAAGCGTTAATGGAATCGTTACCAGCAAAATCGACAAAATCACAAGCCTTGTTTTGATTGACATAAGCTCACCTTCTTAGATTCTTTTCACAACTTCAGCCAGGATCTTAGCTATCATTTGCCCTGTTCTGTGTGCAACTTCCAACACTTCCTCAGCTGTGAGTGGTTTTAAATCATCCGGGACCGCTCTATCGGTGATAGCCGAAATTGCAAGAACTTTTATACCAGCATGTGCTGCTACGATAACTTCTGGTACTGTTGACATTCCAACGGCGTCAGCTCCCATCCAGCGCAGCATTCTAAGCTCAGCAGGAGTTTCAAAATTCGGACCTGTCACAGCAACATAAACCCCTTCATAAATAGGAATATTTAGCTCGCTTGCAACTCGCTTTGCCGTTTCCCTTAAAGACTTATCATATGCGTTTGACATATCAGGAAACCTTGGACCCCATTCTTGTACATTTGGACCTATTAGAGGATTATCACCCATCATATTTATATGGTCAGTGATGATCATAGGCCTTCCAACTTCAAACTCAGGATTCAAACCGCCGGCTGCGTTTGTGAGGAAAAGATATTTCACACCAAGCTGTTGCATCACACGAACTCCAAATGTTACATCTCTCATATGGTAACCTTCGTAATAGTGAAATCTTCCGTTCATAAGCACAACGTTCTTATCGTTCAATTTCCCAAACACCAACTCTCCTTTGTGACCTGGTGCTGTCGAAACTGGAAATTCTGGAATGTCTTTGTACGAAATTTTAATTGGGTTTTGAACACTTTCAGCAATACCATGCAAACCAGAACCAAGTACAACACAAACTTCTGGTGTTTCTGTTATCTTACTTTTTAAGTATTCTGCAGACCTCTTAACCCTTTCCACATACAGCTTGAGATCTTCGTGAACCATAGTTTTTCCTCCTTTCCACTTTTCACACTTGGCATATGAACAATTGTTATCCTTTTCCTGATGTTATCTCTAAATTAAATTATATACCTTACATACCTTCTTAGGAAAATACTTATGATCACTGTTCCAACAAGAAGTAATGTCGATATAGCATTTATCACAGGGGAGATTCCAAACCTGACCATGGAAAATATTTGTAATGGCAAAGTTGTCGAACCTGGTCCAGCAACAAAAAATGTGATGACAAAGTCATCTATTGAGAGCGTGAAGGCCATGAAAAATGCTGCAATTACACCGGGCAAAGCCACGGGAATTATAACTTTTCTTAACGTAATAAACTTTGTTGCACCTAAATCGTACGATGCTTCTATGATGCTTTTATCAAAATCCTGTAATCTTGTGAGGATTATCATCATAGTGTAAGGAATGGAAAACGTTACATGCGCTAAGAATATAGTAAACAAACTGAGCTTTAGACGAATAGTGGTGAAAAAAATCAGTAATGAAACCCCAATTATAATATCAGGTACAACAAATGGTATATAAGTTGTCGTCCACATCAATTTTCTGAACCTTTCTGACCCAAGGTATACGGCTATAGCCCCAAGCGTTCCTATAATCACAGAAAATAGGCTTGCTGAAATACCTACCACCATGGAATTTACAAAGGTCCTCCAAATATGCTCTGAGGATGTAAATAATTGATAATACCAACGCATACTAAATCCTGTCCATTCTGGTGATTTTGAAGAGTTAAACGAAAAAACAACGAGTACAAATATAGGAATGTAAAAGAATAAAAGCGTTAGCAAAAGGACAAATTTTGAAAACTTACCTGGCTTCACGCTTTCCGCCCCCGTACATAAATATCAAAACAACAACTATTGTAATTACCAAGAGCAAAGAAGATATTGCAGCTGCTGCGGGCCAATTTTTCGCAGTTGTAAGCTGTCTTGCAATTTCGTTTCCAATGAGCCTTGATTCTTTACCACCCACAAGCTCCGGAACTGCATACGTTCCAAGGGCAGGGATGAAAACAAAAACAAATGCAGAAACAATTCCTTGTCTTATATTTGGTAGCAACACCTTAAAAAAAACTTGTCTCTTGGTGCAACCCAAATCCATTGCGGCTTCAAAGATCGGTTTTTCTAACCTTTCTATTGATGAATAAAGTGGCAAAATTGCAAACGGAAGATATGTATAAACAAGCACTAAAATAACTGAAAAGTTGTTATACATAAATCTGATGTACGTTTCAACAAAGCCAAGCTTTACTAACATCTGATTTATCAATCCGTTGTTGCCTAATATGAAAATCCATGCATATATTCTGATGAGAGAGTTAGTCCAAAATGGGATTATCACTAACAGTAGAAGTAGATTCTTCAACTTACTGTAAGCAATATAATATGAGACAGGCACAGCAATAAGTATCGAAACTAAGGCGGAAATAAGTGATACAAAAACCGTTCTAATGAAAACTGCAAAGTATGTAGTGTTCAATATATCTTTGTAACCGTTCAATGAAAAAAGCGGCTTAACTCCGCCTTGAAAATCACGGGTCAAAAAGCTGTAAGTCAAAATTACAAGAACTGGAACGAGAAAAAACACAACAAGCCAAATGAGGTAGATATAGCCATAAGATTCAAAACTTTTCAACAATCTCGATCCTTTCAATCTTGTTCTACCTCCACTATGTAGCTATCATCTGGATTCCAATACAAGAAAACTTCATCTTTCCATTGGATTATCTTTTCGTCAAGTAAGTAACTCACGTGTTGTTTGTAAACTTTCAATATGTACCCTTCATCTGTTCTTACAAAATATTTCGTTTGGTAACCCATGTATATAGTTTCATCAACCAATCCGTGAACAACGTTAGTTATAGTGTTTTCAGAAAAAGTGGGTTTTGAATGAGTTATTCTTATTTTCTCCGGGCGAAGAGTCACAAGTACATAATCTTTTTCCTTAACTGGTTTGTCACGGTAACAAATGATTTCTCCTAAGGATGGAAATTCAACAACAGCATAAGATTCGGAAAGTAGTTTGGTAACCTCACCTTTCATTAAGTTTGTTTCTCCAATGAAAGTTGCAACAAAAGAATTTGCAGGGCTTTCGTATATTTCATACGGGGTGCCGTACTGAACAATTACTCCATTGTTCATAACCGCAACATGATCTGAAACGCTGATTGCCTCGGATTGGTCATGTGTAACATATATAAAGGTTATGCCTATTTTATCGTGCAAATTATCAAGCTCTATAAGCAACTCTTGACGAAGTTTCGCATCAAGTGCGCTAATCGGTTCATCAAGTAACAACACTCTTGGTTCATTCGCAAGTGCGCGAGCTAAAGAGACTCTTTGTTTTTGACCACCGGACAACTGGGAAGGCTTCTTTTTTGAGTGTTCTTCTAATCTAACCAAACTCAAAAGCCATTCAACCTTCTCTTTGATTTCGATCTCGGAAAGCTTTTTAAGTCGAAGTGGAAAAGCAATATTCTCATAAACATTTAAATGTGGAAATAGAGCATAATTCTGAAAAATTGTATTAATTGGTCTTTTGTTGGGAGGAAGGTGCAAAATACTCCTGTTATCTAAAAGCACATCACCAGTGTCCACATCCTCAAGTCCAGCTATAATTCTCAACAAAGTAGTCTTACCACATCCGGATGGACCAAGAAGAGAAAAAAACTCGTTTTCTTTGATCTCTAAATTTATATTTTTCAGTACATGAAAATCGTCGTAGTACTTATTAACATCAACTATCGTTACGCTACTTCCTGGCAATTTTTTCACTCCTTGAAAAAATGTAAGTCGATTAATCCTTGGCTCCTCAAAGACCAAACATGTACAAAAGAACCAAGAAAAAGATAATAATAAAAACCATGGAGATTATCAAAGTAACGTATGAAAAGGAAAAAGAAGCAAAAAGATGAAAAAGGAATGTTAAAACGAAAAAGACATTAGCGTATCTTAATTTAAGAGGTAATATCTTGATGCCAATGTATATTAGAAATAAAAAACCAAGCATTATCAACACAAACTTCAAAAACTCACCCCCTAAGGCACAACTAAAGTAAAATTGTAAAATTTAACAACCGTTACGACAGATTGTTAAGTTTAAGAACTTTATTCTCAATCTATCCTTTGTTTGTTCTACAGCTGATATAGATGCATTATCAAGAGAATAATTCAAGTGATTTGGAGGAATTAAATTTAAAATCTTAGCTATAAACATTCTCAAAGAAATTGCGTGCGAAACAATTATAACATTTTTGTTTGCAAAGTGAACCATCTTTTCTTCAAAAAATTCAACCATTCTCTTTTGAACACTTTCGAGGGACTCAACACCGTTAACCGATGAAATTAAGTTATTTTGCCATTCTAAGAACTCTTGAAAACACTCTCTCTTGATTTCTTCAAAGTTTTTTCCATTCCATAAAACTATTTCACATTCTCTTAATCTTGAATCTATTAATATTTTATCAGGTTGGAAACCCATTTTGGAAGCTATTATATGTGCTGTTTGAAAAGCTCTTTTCATTGGACTCGAAAAAATAAAATCTATCTTTATGTTATTGTCTATGAAATATTTTGCGAGCCCATTTGCTTGTTCAATACCAGTGGTTGATAATTCAGTATCAACAACACCTTGCCACAACTGCCTCTCATTCCACTCTGTGCTTGCGTGTCTAACAAGATACACAAGTCCCATAAGATTCACCTCAATGTAAATTTAGCGCTGCAACATCTTATCAGCTAAGAAAGTCTGAAACATTTTTTTCAATTCGGCTATGGTCTTCAATTTCATAGCTTTACACCTAAATTCACGAGCACCTGGTATATCTTTAGTATAACCAGCGATAAACTTTCTAAACACAACTGCACCGTAATCTCCATGAATTTGATAAAGGTAGTCAAGATGCCTATTTATAGTATCCAAACGGTTTTGTATAGTTGGATTTACATCTGAGAATATCCACGGATTACCTATGCTACCACGTGCTACTATGACTCCATGCGCTTTACTTTCTAACAGGGCTTTCTCAACGTCGGTTTTAGTGTAAATGTCTCCACTAATGTACAACGGCACATAACCAGGGTTGTAAATATTCCATTTAGCTTTTCCAGAGTACATTTGTTTTGCTGTTCTACCATGAACAAATATTGCATCAACGCCTTCTTCTACTAAGATATTATATATCTTTTCAAATTCGTCTTTCTCCCAACCTAGGCGTGTTTTAACCGTGAAACGTTTCAGCACCTTTCTCATATTTCTTACAACCTGCCTAAGCCTTGTTAAATCTCTCAACAACGCACTTCCACTGCCTTTTTTAACCACTTTGTTTACAGGGCAACCAGCATTTAGGTCCACCCACAATCCCATGTTCTGAACTATACTTGCAGCCTCAGATAGCTCCATCGGGTCAGAACCGAAAAGTTGTATACCAACACGTGTATTTTCTTGTTCCTTGGGAAGATAACATTCATTTATCTTTATATTCATCAACACACTTTTTGCGCTTATCATCTCCGTAAAAGCAAACTCTGCACCATGCTCAAAACAAATCTTTCGAAATGCAAAGTCGGTTATTCCAGCCATTGGTGCAAGTCCTATTTTTCCAGGAAAAAACTCAAGCATCCTACCTTCCTCCACTTAAATTTTCTGAGAACGTTTTAACAACATCGTCAATAATACTTTCGTTTACCATACCATGTATACTCTTCCCCTGAATTATTCTTTTTCGAATATCAGACGAGGATATCTCTAAGAGTGGAAAGTTTTTCAGCTCTATTACTCTTGAATAACGATCGCCGAGTATCCTTTTACCTCTTTCGTAAAGTTCTCCGTTACGTGTACGAGGATATACTGCAAAGAATGCCATGTCGAAAATTCTTTTATATTCATACCAACTCTCTATATTTCCAAGAGCATCTTCCCCGACAAGTAGCACAATATTTTTGTAATATTTCGAAAATTCCTCAACGTTTCTAATTGCGTAATTAACGCCTTCTATGTGTTTCTCAAGATCCCAAATGAAAACATTATCGATCTTTTCAAAGCAACTAAATGACTTCTCAGTCCATTCAAAGCGCTTGTCAAAAGGTATGTTCACGTCTTTATGAGGTGGAGTTTTTGTGGGTAGCACGTAAAAATCAGCATTAAACACATCAATTGCATAAGATAGTACAATAGTATGTGCAACATGAGGTGGATTAAAAGATCCACCAAATATAACACAGGTATCACTCTTTGAAAATAAATTCAACGCCTTCAATCCAGACAATATCGCCATCTTGCGCACCAGCCTCTTTCAGCTTTTGCTCGAGTCCATTTTTTTGTAGTAGTTCAAGTATATCATCAAGCAAATATTTATTATCTTTCTTGTATTTTTCTATATACTTTTTGATATAATTACTCACAACTACAAATGCATTGGATTCTTTCTTAACAATTATATCAACAACATCAGGCAAAATTAACCTAACTGGTGCAGGTTTTACAAAATTTATATTGCTAATGTCCAGAACACCTTGTTGTAGTTTTTTGCTCTCTTTTACGACTTCCCAAATTGAATACTTGAGTTTTTCGAGACCAAACCCAGTAACAGCAGAAATTGGTATTATTGATTTTCCCGTCTTCTCAACAAAAAGCTTTATTCTTTCTTCCAACTCTTTAGATGTAAGCAGATCCACTTTATTCCCAACAACTATTTCCGTTTTTTCATAAAGTTCATTGTTAAAGTGTTGGAGTTCCTTTCTTATGTCAAAATAATCTTGTATAGGATCTCTTCCTTCACTACCTGCAATGTCTATTACGTGTACGATTAAGCTACATCTTTCAACGTGTTTTAAGAAAACATTACCTAATCCCTTACCTTCACTTGCACCTTTAATCAATCCTGGAATGTCAGCGATAACAAACGACTTGTCCGAATTATCAACAGAAACCACTCCGAGATTTGGAACAAGTGTAGTAAAATGGTAATTTGCAATCTTTGGATGTGCGTTACTTATTCTAGATATGATGGAACTCTTACCAACGTTAGGATAACCAACAAGTCCTGCATCGGCAAGTAGTTTTAGTTCTAGTAAAATGTGCCTTTCTTCTCCTTTAGCTCCATGTTCCGCAAACTTCGGTGCTCGATTTGTCGAACTTTTGAAATGTGCATTACCACGTCCTCCTTTACCACCTATGGCAACACAACAATATTTACCTGGTTCATCAAGATCTGCTATGATCTCCCTTGTATCAAAGTCTTTAACAATAGTACCAACAGGTACACGTAAAATTAAGTCTTTCCCGTTTCGACCGTTTTTCTTTTTTCCTTGTCCATGTTGTGCATTCTCCGCAAAGTATCTCTTTTTCTCAGATAGATGGTATAGAGTTGACAAAGTTGGGTCTGCTACGAGAAACACATACCCACCATCACCTCCGTCACCACCATCTGGTCCACCAAATGGCACGTATTTTTCCCTTCTAAAAGTTACAGCTCCGTTTCCTCCATCACCTGCTTTAACGTATATATCCAAAATATCGATAAACTCTAATTTCTCCATACCACTCACCTCTGTATATCAAAAGAAAAAATTCATTTAACACAAAAAAATTAAGGACCCTAAGTGGCTCAAATTCAAGGGTCCCTTGTACGAAACATATTAAACATCCTTTAAACGTCGGAACCAAACTGGAGCCAGCGGAGGGACTCGAACCCTCAACCTGCGCATTACGAATGCGTCGCTCTACCGATTGAGCTACGCTGGCAGTAAAAACTATAAGGGCACAAAACATTCTTTGAGCAATTAAAACTGTAGTTTGCATTTTAAAAAAACTGGTGGCGGCGAAGGGACTCGAACCCTTGACACGATGATTATGAATCATCTGCTCTAGCCACTGAGCTACGCCGCCACTTTCCGTTTCCTAGTAGCGGTTATGATTTTATCACATGCCTATACAACTGTCAAGAATTATTTTATGCATTAGGTACGTACCTGAGAAATCCTATAGCTTCTGCTCGCCAAATATGGTATAATAATATGCTACAAAACTCAATCCAAATATTTCCAGGGAGTGGAGAAATTATGGAAAAAGCTTTTAAAAAAGTTCTTTTCATTTTTGTATTTGCATTAACTGTTTCAAGTGTTTTCGCAAATGATTACAAGTACTCTAATTTAAGAATCTTTTACGGAAATTTACATTCACATACCTTGTTTTCCGATGGCAGAGGAACACCGGAACAAGCTTATCAACACGCTTCAAAGTACGGAGATGTACTTGCTGTAACTGATCACTGCTACTTTTTGAAGATCTCTATAGATGGTAAGTCAAAGACGTACCTAACCCAACAGGCAGCACGAAATTCTTCAATTAATGGAAAATTTGTTGGATTACAAGGTTTTGAATGGACAGCTGGATCTGGCCACATCAACGTTTATGAAACTTTAGAATATATAAGTAGAGATGAGAAAGGTGATTTAAAAGATTTTTACGAATGGATAATAAAAGCCAAGAAACTTGCACAATTTAATCATCCCGGAGTAACCTTTGGTAATTTTCAAGACTTTTGGTTTGTACCAGAAGCCGATAAGTATGTCAACCTGATAGAAATAGGAAATGGTAACTCTCCAGATAACGACACGATTTCCCAGGAAATGTACAATAATTTTATCTTAGCACTCAACAGGGGTTGGCACCTTGGTCCAACCGCCAACCAGGATAATCATAGACAGGATTGGTTAAATGCAAATGATTCAAGAACAGGAATTTTAGCAACGGAGTTAACTTACGAAGAGATAATGAATGCATTGTGGAATAGAAGAACATTCGCAAGTGAAGATAAAAACGTCAAACTTTATGTGTACGGAAATGACAGTACAATGGGAAGTATACTGTACGATGCTACGCAATTAACTTTACGAATAGTATACGAAGATATCAATGATCCTGTTGAAAAATTAGAGGTTATATCTCAGTCTGGTTCGTTTGAGATTACAGATGTTACTGGAAAAGATAAGTTTGATTTTGTGAAAGTCTTCTACGTTCCAGATGGATACGAATGGTACTTTGTGAAAGTTGTTCAAAAAGATGGTGATGAAGTAATATCTGCACCAATATGGACAGAATCAAGCTCTTCCGTAAAGGTTAACTATCTTAGGTTGGGACCAAACAAACCAAGAGTAGGTCAGGAAGTTAATTTCGTTTTTGATATTTATAATACAAACAATAAAATAGAGGAAGGTGAATTAAAAGTACTCCTAAATGGCAAGGTGATCTTGCATGAGAAGTTATTATTCAAACCTTACGATATTTTCCGAAACAAAACTGTAAACCTCGGGACTTTAACTGCTGGAAGTAAGAAGATCGAAGTTTTATTTGATGGAAAAAACATTCAGTCGTTTAATTTTGAGGTTCTTGAAAACACAGGTCTTACTATTCTAATTGACAAATTGCATGAAAATGAATTTACAGAAGAGTTCAAGAGGTTCGTTCATCTACTCGAAAATAGAGGAGACTTAGTAGTATACCCTGAAACCATGCTTGTAGATTACAACGATGTTGATGTGATAATCATACCAGGACCTTCAAAGGATGGATTAAGCTTTTTCAAAGAATTATTACCTGCAGAGATAGAATGGTTAAACAATTTTCCAAAAAAAATATACATCCTCAAGGGAAGTGATGAAGAGTATTTCAACGTTTATTTGTCACTCATAAAGTCTGCATCAGCTGTTGTTAATGTGCAAGAATTTTTCAGCATTTTCAAACTTACTGAAGTTAGAGATAACGTAATACAGCATCCGAATGTCGTTTACATTGACGTTGGACATTCGAATGATTATACAAAAGACAAACTAACACTGCTTGAGAAATACCTTATGGGTATTGGTTATCAAATAGACTATATCCAAAAGATCGAAGCTTTAAATGGAAAGTATCTTGTAATTATGAATGGTAAAGACTATTCAATCGAAGAGATCAAAAATGCAGTACTTTTTGTTAAAAATGGTGGCACATTAATAATAACATCGAAAAGCGATTATCAAAACGGTGGGAATACAGAAGATTTAAACACCTTTCTCGATTTTATGGACGCACCTGCACGGTTTAACGACGACCAAGTCGTTGACGAGATTAACAATTACGGTACAAACTTTAAAATACTTGCAAACAACGTAAGGTTTTACTCACCGTGTTCAATAGTCCCATATGGAGAGTTCACTATGCTTGTTACATCAGATACAGCAAAAAGTGTAGATTCAGATGGAAGATATGACGCTGTAAAGGTTGATAAGATAATACTCGCTGGACAGTTTAATTACGGCAATGGACGTGTTATCCTACTTGGTAAAGCAATTTTTTCAGATTACGATTTCAAATATAATGAAGAATTTATAAAAAAATTTCTGTTCAAGTGAATTGATGTTATATCTTTAACATAGATAGCGGGGGATGTACCCGCTTTATTTTTTTAATTGAATATGGTATAATTATTTTGAAATTTGGAGGTGAACATATGTTTGATAGATTTTCAGAGCGATCTGCAAAAGTGTTTGTAACTGCTCAAGAAGAGGCAAAAGATCTTGGACACTCTTATGTTGGAACGGAACACTTGCTACTTGCAATTTTGAAACTTAATGATAAGCCATTATCAGGAATACTCGAAAGATATGGCTTAACTTATGCAAGAGTCAAAAATGAAGTCATCTCGATAGTGGGACTTGGTATGCGAGGTTTTATAATGTCCCCGCAAATGACACCAAGAGCACGAAAAGTTACAGAGATAGCTTTTGAAGAAGCAAGAATGTCTGGTAGCGATAAAATAGATCCAGAACATTTACTATTGGGAATCCTTCGCGAAGGTGAAGGTATAGCTGTGCATATTTTGAAGAAATTAAACGTTAATATTCAATCGCTTAGAAAGGAAATTGCTGAGAACATATCCGATGAAGATTATTTCGAAGAAAATCAGACATTACCCTCAACTGAAGAGCCTGTAACGTCGCCCGCTGTAAGACAATTGGAAGGATTTGGAGTTGACTTAACCGCACAGGCGTTGAAAGGTGAACTTGATCCTGTGATTGGTAGGGAAAATGAAATAGATAGACTGATGCAGATATTGGTTAGAAGAAAGAAAAATAATCCCGTTTTGATAGGTGAACCTGGTGTTGGCAAGAGTGCTATCGTTGAGGGTTTAGCTCAAAAAATCGTATCAGGAGAAGTTCCTGAACCACTTAAGGGAAAAACAATATTTTCCCTTGATGTTGCAGCTATTGTGGCTGGAACGAAATACCGTGGAGAATTTGAAAAAAGAATGAAAAAGCTTCTCCAAGTGGTTAAAGGAAACAAAGATATAATACTCTTCATAGATGAGCTACATATGATCGTTGGTGCAGGGTCTGCAGAAGGTGCTGTAGATGCTGCAAATATTCTCAAACCAGCTCTTGCACGTGGAGAGTTGCATTGTATTGGCGCAACAACACCTGATGAATATAGAAAATACATAGAAAAAGATGCCGCGCTCGAACGAAGGTTTCAAAAAATATACGTCCAAGAACCAACTCCTCTAATGGCCCTTGACATATTGAGGGGATTAAAGGCAAAATATGAATCACACCACAAGGTTAGATACACAGAAAAAGCACTTGAAGCAGCTGTTTATCTTTCCCAAAGATATATCACCGATCATTTTTTACCGGATAAGGCTATAGATGTCATAGATGAAGCAGGCGCAAGAACGCGTTTGAAGCTATTTTCCATGCCAAATGAACTACAACTTTTAAAATTGCAGATTGAATCGGTCAAAAATGAGAAAGAAAACGCCGTTAACATTCAAGATTACGAAAAAGCTGCAGAATTGAAAGCAAAAGAACAGCAGCTCAGAGAAAAATTCAATGAAGAGTACAACAAATGGAGAAAGAATATTGAAACTATTGTTGCAACAGTGGATATAGCAGATATTGAAGAAGTAGTTGCCGGCTGGACAGGAATACCTCTTAAAAAGCTCGAAGAAACCGAGAAAGAAAAATTATTAAAGTTGGAAAGTGCCCTTCACGAAAGAGTAGTTGGACAAGATGAAGCTATCGGAGCAATTGCCAGAGCTATAAGGAGGGCACGAAGCGGATTGAAAGATCCGCGTCGACCTGTCGGAGTGTTTCTGTTCCTCGGTCCAACAGGTGTGGGTAAGACTGAGCTTGCGAAAGCTCTTGCAGAATACTTGTTTGGTGATGAAAAAGCATTGATTAGATTTGATATGAGTGAATACATGGAAAAGTTTTCTGTGTCACGTTTAATAGGAGCACCTCCGGGTTATGTAGGTTACGAGGAAGGCGGCACATTAACAGAAAAGGTCAGAAGAAGACCTTTCTCTGTTATTTTGTTTGATGAGATCGAAAAGGCACATCCAGATGTGTTTAATATACTTCTTCAAATAATGGATGATGGACGACTTACAGATTCGCAAGGACACGTTGTTGATTTTAGAAACACTATAATAATAATGACAAGCAACATTGGTGGTACGGAAATAGTAACATCCAAAAAGAGCTTGGGATTTGTCGACGAAACTTCACATGAGCGAGAATTTAACGAAATGAAAAACAAGGTTATAGAGGAAGTTAAGAAGGTTTTCAAACCGGAATTTATAAATCGTGTAGACGAGATAATAGTCTTCCATAAACTTACAAAACAGCATATAGAGCAAATTATAGAGATTTTACTTAAGGATATTAGGGCACGACTCTCTGAGAGAAAAATTTCGCTTGTACTCTCACCAGAAGCAAAAGATTTTCTTGTAAATGTAGGATACGATTCCGTTTATGGTGCAAGACCCCTGAAGAGAGCTATTCAAAAATATATAGAAGATCCTCTCTCTGAAGAACTGTTACGTGGAGATATAGAAGAAGATAGTGAAGTGTACGTCGTGCCAGAGGATGATAAACTCGTGTTTTTGAAGCAGAAAAAGGAAGTTCAAAAGGTTTAAGAATCCAAAAAGGTAGGGAAAAATGGCTAGAGCAAAGATAATTTACGTATGTGACAAGTGTGGTTATGAATCACCTAAGTGGTTTGGAAGATGTCCGTTATGCGGTGAATGGAATAGTGCAAAAGAACTGAGCTTAAAGGAATCTTATGCAGAAAGATCAATTAGGGAAGATAAAGCGAGGGTGGAGATGCCCCATCCTCGTTTTTTTGATGTTAGTTCTGCAATGCAATCGTCTGGGGAATTACGCATAAAGACAAACATAGAAGCTATTGATGAACTTCTGGCTGGTGGGATAGTTGCAGGTCAGGTTCTACTTCTTGGGGGAGAACCTGGAGTTGGGAAAAGTACATTAGCCCTTCAGATTTGTAACTCAGTAGCTATTAATACGGACAAGAAAGTTTATTATGTATCTGGTGAAGAAAGTATATCACAGATCGGTCTGCGTGCTAAAAGGTTAGGTATAAAGAGTAACAATCTGTTTATTACTTCTGAGACTTTAATCGAAAATGTACTGAGTGACATTGAACCAGAAAGTGCTGAACTGTTGGTAATAGACTCAATACAAACGATTAGTAGTGCAGATATTGACGCCCCGGTAGGTGGTGTAGTACAGATAAAAGCAGTGGTTGAGAAAGTTCGAATATTTTCAAAAAAATATGGAATCCCTTCTATTTTGATAGCGCACGTTACCAAAGAAGGGATAATTGCCGGTCCGAAACTTGTCGAGCATGTTGTGGATACCGTGATATATTTTGAAGGCGAAAAAACCACCGATTACAGGATCTTAAGAGTACAGAAAAACCGTTACGGACCAAGTGGAGAGCTTGCTATACTCCAAATGACACACGAAGGATTACAAGGTGTTTGCGAAGATAAGTTGCTAACTTATACACAAACTGCTGGTAATATATTCACAAGTGTTTATGAAGGCATCCGACCTTTCAACGTCCAAATCCAAGCACTTGTTTCGAGAGTGAAAGTATCTTCTGGGCGCAGAATTTCGCACGGTATCGATGTGAGAAAAGTTATCATAATATCTGCGGTTTTGTCAAAGCACTTGAATTTGCCACTTGAATTTCACGACATCTACATGAATGTATCCGGTGGTATAAGCGTATCTGATCCAGGCTGTGAGTTAGCGATTGCTGGAGCTATTTTGTCGTCTTTTTTAGATACCTTTGCTGGAAACGTTTTTATGGTTGGAGAAATAGGTCTTGACGGAAGCATTAGACCTGCGGTGAATATCTCAAAGCGAATAGAAAATGCCAAGAAACTACCAGTTAGTTTGATAGTAGCTCCGTCTTTTAACTTTTCAAAATTACACGATGAGAACGTAAAGATTGCGAGTGTGAATCACATCAAACAATTACTTAATTTAATAATCGAATTAAAGAAGGGGGAGTAACTATGCAAAAGGTCAAAATCTTGGTAGACAGCACTTCAGACTTTCCAAAAGAACTGTTAAGTACTTTGGATGTTGATATAGTACCTCTTTACGTCAACTGGCCAGATGGTACAAATGAAAAAGATGATACAAGAGATTTCGATGAGTTAAAGAGATTTTATGAAAAGTTGAAAACTGCCCCGGAACTTCCTAAAAGTTCTCAACCTTCAGTGGAAGATTGGAAAAACAAATATGAGCTGGTAAAGCAGCAAGGATATGAAGGAATACTTGTTATAACAATATCCTCTGCCATGTCAGGTACATTTAACAGTGCACTGCTTGCTGCCCGAGAAGTTGACATACCTGTAAAAGTAGTTGATTCGAAGATGGCTTCTACAGCTATATCTCCTATGGCAAGGTATGCAAGAGAATTACTGAACTTAGGGGTTGGATTAGAAAAAACAGCCGAAGAACTTGAGAAAAAGATTTCTGTAAAGGGATTCGGAGCGTTTTTCTACGTTCAGGATTTCAATTTCTTGGTCAAAGGTGGCAGAGTAAGTAGATTCGCTGGCTTTGTAGGTTCGTTGCTAAAGATTAGAGTGGGAATATACATAAACGAAGAGGGAAATATGGTTCCTTTTACAAAAACAAGAGGATTTAAAAGTATTGTGGACGAGTTACTAAAAAAAGCAGAAAATGAGGGATTTACAAAAGGCAGTGAAGTTGATATATACCTTGTTAGTTGTGATAATCTTGAAGAATTAAAGGAAATTGAAAAGATCTTGCTTGAACACTACAAAGTAAAAAATGTATATTACACACCAACAGGAAAGGTTATATCAACTCATGTAGGACCCGGTCAAGCAGGTTTTGGAATCGAGAAATATTAAAGATTGTTTGCGGGGGTATTGAAGATGTCTTCAATGGAATTTAACACGCTTGAAGAGTTTAAGAAATTTAGAGAAAGAATGAACCAGGAGATATTGAACAAGGGTACAATAAACACAAAACGATTCTGGGCACTTGACAATGCTGTGTATAAAGAAGGTGCGCTTGACAGTAAAACTAAAGAATTAATGGGACTTGTAGCATCCTTAGTCTTAAGATGTGATGATTGCATTACATATCACATGATAAGATGCGCGCAACTAAACACTTCTGACGAAGAATTCTTTGAAACGTTCGATGTAGCGCTTATCGTTGGTGGTTCCATAATAATTCCGCATCTACGAAGGGCTGTAAACACCCTACTAGAAATTCGGAGGATGCAGCTTAATGGCGAGAGTATTTCTATTTGATGGTACAGGATTGCTCTACAGAGCATATTTTGCGATAGATCAAAATCTCTCAACCACAAAAGGAGTTCCAACAAACTCCTTATACGGACTCGCAAGAATGCTGCTAAAATTCATAAAAGAAAACATTAAAATTAACGAAGACTACTGTGGATTCGTTCTTGATGTTAAAGGTGGTAGCACCTACAGAAAAGAATTGTATGATAAATACAAAATGCATAGGCCAGAAACACCAGAACCTCTTTTGAAACAAATAGAGTTGGCTGATGAACTTGTGGAAGGTTTCGGGATAAAGGTACTTAAACTACCAGGATACGAAGCTGATGATATAATAGCAACCCTCGTAACTATTTTTGAAAGGGATAGATTAAAATATAACATAGAAGAAATCAACATTATTACAAGTGATAAAGACATGCTGCAACTCGTGAATGAAAATGTTCATGTGTGGCGTATTGAAAAGGGTGTGACAGACATAAAAAAATACACTGTCTCGGAAGTTATAGAAAGATTTGGTGTTGATCCATCCCAAATCAAAGAATACTTGGCTTTAGTGGGAGATACTTCCGATAATATTCCAGGTGTACCTGGAATAGGTGAGAAGACTGCCATTAAAATACTAAAAGAATTTGGGGGAATACAGGAAGCTTTAAAAAACACTTCGAAGATACCTGAAAAACTTAGGCAAACTCTCCAGGCTTATCTTGAAGATTACGAACTCAGTAGAAAGCTGATTGAGCTTAATACAAATGTAGAAATTCCGATAGAGCCAAAGAGTCTATTGTATACAGGATTTCACGAAGGAAAACTTCTTGAGATTTTAAAAAAATTCGAGTTTTCAAGCATAATTAAAGAACTCAATCTTTCTACGAACTTACTTAAGAAAGCAGATTATAAGGTTGTCAACGATGAGAAGACTTTCAATCTGCTTATAGAGGAAATTTTAAAATCAAAAAAGATAGCCTTTGATTTGGAAACTACATCCTTAGACCCTTATAACGGTAAGATTGTGGGAATTTCGATAGCTGTTGACGAGGGTAGGGCTTTTTATGTTCCTATAGCGCACGTTGGTTCTAAGAACCTTGGTGCTGAGCAAATTAGAAAGCTTTTTGAATTGCTCTTTGATGGTACGAAAAACTTAGGTGGACATAACGTTAAGTTTGATATGAAGTTCCTTAGGAGAACTGGAATAGAAAGCTACACACCATCATTTGACACAATGATAGAAGCTTATTTGCTTAATCCAAATGAAAAAAGGTTTAACCTCGATGAACTTTCCCTAAAACTCTTAGGACATAAGATGATCTCATACGAAGATGTTGTAAAAGGTTCATTGCCACTTTTTGTAGGTGATTTCTCTTACGTACCTGTTGAAACAGCAGCTAAATATTCATGCGAAGACGCTGATATGTCTCTAAGGATTCACAATATCCTTTATCCATTGATTTATTCACACGAGATGACTGACTTGTACGAAAAAATAGAGTTACCACTGATTTGTGTACTTACAGACCTTGAGTTAAATGGTGTTTATTTTGACACAGAATATCTTTCCCTACTCTCGAAGGAGATGGACAAAAAATTAGCTGCACTATCCCAAAGAATATTCGACATAGCAGGTGAAGTTTTTAACATAAACTCTCCAAAGCAATTGGGATACATACTTTTCGAAAAGCTAAACTTGCCGACTGTGAAATCGACAACAACGGGTGCTTACTCGACAGATGTTGAAGTACTCGAGTACCTTTCTAACGAATATGAGATCGCAAAACTCTTACTTGAGTACAGAAAGATTCAGAAACTGAAAAGTACATATGTTGATGCAATTCCATCTATGGTAAATAGAACTACAGGTCGAGTACACGCTTCTTTCAATCAAACCGGTACTGCAACAGGTAGACTGAGTAGTTCTGATCCCAATCTCCAAAATCTACCTGGTAGAACAGACGAAGGTAAAGAAATTAGAATGGCTGTTAAACCGCAAAAGGATGGATGGTACATACTCGGAGCCGATTATTCACAAATCGAATTACGTGTTCTTGCACATATAACGGAAGATCCTGAGTTGATAAAAGCATTTAGAGAAAACAAAGATATACATCTTGAAACTGCTAAGAAGATATTTAACGTGAGTGAAGAATTTGTTACTGAGAATATGAGAAGGATAGGTAAAATGGTTAATTTCGCGATAGTATACGGAGTCTCACCTTACGGACTTTCTAAAAGAATAGGGTTGGATGTAAAGGACACCAAACGTATGATTGAAGCCTACTTTGAAAATTACAAAAGTGTTCAAGAGTATATATCGAGCGTAAAAGAATTTGCAAGAAGGAATGGATACGTTAAAACACTTTGGGGAAGGAAAAGAGAAATCCCACAAATCAATTCAAAAGATCAGAGTATCAGATCGGAAAGTGAGCGAATAGCTATCAATACTCCAATACAAGGTAGCGCAGCTGATATCATGAAAATTGCAATGATAAACATCCATAAGCGCCTCAAAGAAGAAAAGCTAAAAACCATTATGATCCTGCAAATTCACGATGAGCTTGTATTTGAAGTACCAGAAAATGAAATTGATAAAGTCAAGTCAATAATCAAACACGAAATGGAAAATGCAGCACAGTTAAAGGTACCTCTGGTGGTTGATATATACATTGACAAATACATGCTGTAATTTGGCTCAGTAAATAAGTATAGCCCCCGTAAATAGCAACAAAGCCGCAATCAATCTTAGACCTATTTCCTCTTTCAGCAAGAGTTTGGCAAAAATCATTGTAACAAAAACAGAAAGCATGGAAAGAGGTTCAGCAACACTCACTCCAAGATAGTCAAACGCATTAAGAAGAGCAACGTAAGAATAAGCGTTGCAAATTCCACCGAGGATGAGGTGGAATATTTTTTCTTTTACAATTTTCGTATAATCAGTGAGTCTACTTCCAGAAATCAATCCAAAAATGAATATATACGTACTTATAACAAGGTACACTCCAACCGAGTAACTAAGTGGTGAAACGTTCTGCGTGATCTTTCTATCTATTATTCTTCCAAAAGACATAAGTAAGGATGCAAAAATCATCGCTACCGCACCTTTACTCTTGAGTAAGTTTTTGTAAGATAAAAAGACACTGCTTTCTTTTTTCAAAAAGCTTACTCCGTAGATCATGAGTAAAGCACCTATGAGTTTCTTAATACTAAACGGTTCACCTAAGAAAACAGCAGATAAAATTACTAAAAAAATGGCATTCAAATTGTACAAAGGAGCAAC
Source organism: Fervidobacterium sp. (assembly GCA_026419195.1). NCBI lineage: Bacteria > Thermotogati > Thermotogota > Thermotogae > Thermotogales > Fervidobacteriaceae > Fervidobacterium > Fervidobacterium sp. Next base: position 280,275 of record JANZZV010000001.1, on the reverse strand, counting down.
AACGGAAGTATCCTCGTGTCCAAGTGCGTATGTATACAATGAGAAAGAAAACGAATAAATAACACCACTTAAAGCAGATTTTGTAATTACATCAATATTTATGGTTTTAAAAAACGGAAAGAACGACAGAAAAGAAAAGAAGAAAAATCCCCAAGCTGCTACGAACGTGGGTGAATCTTTTGAAATCTTGTTACCTGCGATCCTCTCGTACCCCAGCAGCAATATTCTCAGTGCCATCCATAATATTCCCATAACTGTACCTCCGTAGTATAATTTTTTATAACCATCACTTGTTAATTATAATATAACATACATCTTTGAAAAAAGAAGGAAGGGGTTGATTGGCAAAATGGTCAAATTAAAAAAAGAAGGTACCACTCTCTCGTTGTGGAAAATATTCTCTATAACTGCTAAAGTAGGAGGTGTGACAATAGGTGGAGGATACGCAATGGTACCAGTAATAAGAGAAGAATTTGTAACTAAAAATAAACTTCTTTCAGATGAAGAATTCACATCTCTTTTGGTAATAGCTCAATCTTTGCCAGGACCAATTGCTGTTAATACTTCGGCACTTGTCGGTTACAAACTTCGAAAAATTCAAGGCACGATCTCCGCAGTAGTAGGGGCTATATTCTTTCCTACATTAATCATTCTTGCCATAGCCGCCTTGGTTTCAAAGTTTTATAACATTCTTTCCCCTTTTTTAAGAGGTATGAAAATCCCTCTGTTTTCTGTACTGTTAGTATCTGTTCTTAAAATGTGGAAAAGTAACGTAAGAGAAATTGAAGATATAATTATTTTTATTATATCTTTTACTTTTGTGAGCTTTTTCAAATTGAATCCTGTATTTATTATATTACTTACCATATTTTATTCACTAATAAGAGGTTCTTTTAAAAATAGAGATAATGTAAAAGAAGGTGATCGGTAGTGATTTATTTTAAGCTATTTCTGACGTTTCTTCAAATTGGTGGTGTAAGCTTCGGTGGTGGATACAGTATTTTGAAGGTGATAAGTTATTATGTGGTAGAAACAAACAAATGGTTAAGTTTAGACGAATTTAACGAAATAGTCGCAATCTCTCAATCAACTCCTGGTCCAATAGGAATAAACGCCGCTACTTTTGTAGGATACAAATTAGGTGGAATATTTGGATCGCTGATTGCCACAACATCGGCTATATTGATTCCAATAATTCTATCTTTAAGTGTATTTTTTCTTTACTCAAGGCACAAAGAGAACAATAGTATTAAACTTATAATTTCCAAACTTAAACCCGTTATTGTTGCAATGATATGTTCCGCTGCACTTAATTTCACAAAAGATGCTTTCAGTAATCTGTTTTCAGTCGTATTCACCGTTATATCAACAGCTCTCTTATTGTATTTAAAATTAGACACCATCTTTCTTTTTTTACTTTCAGGGATATTCGGGCTCATTATTTTTAAATAAATATGGTATAATTAAAACAAGATTTAATTTCAAGATTTAATTTTTCTGGTCTCGGGGGTCAAATTTATGAACCTTAAAAACGGAGGTGACAACATGTCGAAAGAAGGTATTGAAAATGTAACGTTATACGATGATGGTGTTCATAAATTCATTTTTCTTGCCTGGGAAGAAAAAGAAGAAGAAGGTATAGTACAAACTAACCAATACATAATCGTCGATGGCAACGAGGCTATGTTACTCGATCCCGGAGGGGCCCATGTGTTTCCGAGGGTATTAGCAAATGTGTCTGAGATAGTTGAACCAAGTAAAATAAAATATATATTTTTCACACACCAAGACCCGGACGTTACATCTGGGATAACTCTATGGCTTTCAATAGCTGAGAACTCCAAGATATATATATCAGCACTTTGGACAAGATTTTTACCGCATTTTGGAATATACGACCAGCGGAGGGTAGTTCCAATACCAGATCGAGGAGAAAAGCTGAGGTTACAATCAGGAACTGAGCTTGAGTTTATTCCAACTCACTATTTACATTCAACAGGAAACTTCACCTTATACGATCCGAGGGCGAAGATACTTTTCTCAGGTGACTTGGGAGTGGCTGTTTTTCCAAAAGGACAAAGGTATGTTTTTGTAAAAGACTTTTCAGAACATGTAAAATTGATGGAATTATTCCACAAAAGATACATAACATCCAGTGTGGCTTTAAAAAAATGGCTAAGCATAGTTGAAAAAAAGGAGATAGAGATTGTTGCCCCACAACATGGAGCTATATTTAAAGGTGAAAATGTGAAAAAGCTATTTGAGTGGTTTAAGAATTTGAGATGTGGAATTGACATAATAGATGAAATTTACGGTAGGTGAGTACAATGCCGAAAATAGATAAAGAGACTCTTGAACAAATATCTTCTGCTTTTTTCGCCGAAAACCTTATGACCTCGTTTATGTCACAACTTGACGAAGCGTTGATTTCGCGAGTCGAAACGGTTAAAGCAAGCATCGAAGAACTACAAAATGTTTTTATTGAAATGCAAAATAGGTTGCAAAACATGGTTTTGCAATTCGATAAAGAAGCAAGAGAAATTACACAAAGCATTGCTCAATCCCAAAAAGTGAACGAAAGGATAGTAAACGAACTTAGAAAATCAGGAGCCGATATAAATAAAATTAACGAAATTGTTATGAACTCCGTAGAAGAAACAGCAAAAACCTTGGGAATGTTTGGTAATGTAGAAAATATGGTTGTGGAAATAACAAAAATTGCTAAGCAAACAAATTTGCTGGCTCTTAATGCTTCAATAGAAGCAGCAAGAGCTGGAGAATTTGGAAAAGGATTCGCAGTGGTGGCATCGGAGGTTCAGAAACTTGCCGGAGCGTCAAATCATGTTGCAAAGGAAATTACCATTCAAGTCAAAGAATTATCTAAATCTGTTTCCGCAGCACTTGAAAGTATAAAATTAGTTGGTGAAATATTTACAACAGTTCAAAATTCTTTCCAAGAATTGCTTAGCTTTATGCAGCAAAATGCAACATTACTGTCTCATGTTGCAAATATTTTGGAAAACACTAAGGGAGAACTCTCAAGCGAAAATGAAAATTTCTCAAAAGCAGTAAATGTTATGGAAAGTGCAACAAATAAGTTTGACACACTCTCCAGAGTTATCTCTTCAATTGTAAAGGCTCAAGTTAGACTTAAAGATCTTAAGCTTTGAAAGTGTCAAGAGGGAGTTGGGATATTTTGGTAAAGTCTGAAAAGATTCAAAAAATTATAATCCTTGCATTACTCTCAACACTCTCTACGATCATATTTTCTATTTCACAAAAGGCAATTGAATATTATTCTGCCGCTGAACTTTCTTACAAATCAGGTGATTATACCACAGCTTTAAGGAATTACGAACTGGCATTGACAACAGACCCTACTATTGAAGGTTTCGATTCGTATGTCAAATTTAAAATGGGTATATCTGCTTACATGGTTGGTAACTACGATAAAGCACGTAGTTATCTGAGTAGTTACAACACGGGATTTGTAAAAGAACTACTTTCATCTATCGATAAACGACAAGCCCAAGACGAATGGAAGAGATGGATAATGAAACACAAACCAGCTCAATCTGAAATCCCCACACAAACTTCTTACGTTACACCAAAAAGCAAACCTATAAATTTCATGCTTCCTATAATTGTCTTTTTGATTATCTTTGTTACTTTGATAGTTGCCGAAATAAGAATACTCAAAATAAGAAAACGAGTAATAGAATTACCTCTGAAGCCAGAGCAAGCTAGAGATGTCGTTTCTGTTCAACCAGTTGCACAGACTACCGAAGAACGTAAGAAGGAAGTATTAGTTGAAGCTGAGGGAGTAGAACTTATACCTGAAAATGCAAAACTCGTTGATTTTGAGACACTTTTGAGCAGTGACATCGATGTATTTAAAGAATTACTTGAAGCTTCGACAAGTACAGAAGAAATAACGGAGGTCTTAGCAAAAGAGGAACAAAAGACAGAGGATCTTGTTATCCAAAAGAATGTTGAAGAAACGATAGAAGATAGAAAGATACTCATAGAAGAAGTTCTACACGAAAGTAAACAACTTATCGATGGCTTACTACCTGAAACTAGAGCTGCTGTAGAAACTTCGGCTGACGTTTCCGTAGAATTATCTGGTTTGGAATCAAAGTTCATAGAAAAGTTAAAGGAATATGTAGAAAAGTCCATAACCGAAAGAGCTATGGGCATAGAGGAGCTTGAAAAGATCCAAAAGGATTTTTCTTATTTTGATGACTTGGAGAAGATAACTGATGAAGACTCAAGGTTATTGGTAAAGAAACTTGTATCCATTCACAGAGGTGAAAACAGTTGATGTTTTTCGTTTTGTTTCTATACATATTAGCGTATGTGTTAATACTGTATAAACCAAAAGTCTCTTCGGTTTCAACCTTATTACTTGGATCAATTTCAATGTTTTTGTTGAATCAGTTCGATTTTGAAAAGGCTGGACGTGTTATAGATTTTAATACATTATCGATACTTTTTGGTATGATGTTGATTGTTTCTGTCCTGAAAGAGAGAGGAGTTTTCACAGGTATATCGGAGTATATCATAAAAGCAAGCAAGGGAAATTTCATTACTATGCTTATTCTAATAAACATTGCCATATTTTTTCTCTCGGCATTTCTGGATAACGTGACGACAATATTGATCTTCATACCCATCCTTTTCTACATCTCCGACACACTTAATCTGGATCCAAAGATGTTATCAACAAACGCTATTCTCTTTTCAAATATAGGTGGAATGACCACTGCTATTGGTGATCCACCCAATATAGTTATATATTCTGTCTCAAAACTTCCGTTTACGTCTTTCTTCGTTAACCTTTTACCAGTTGGAACAGTCTTACTTATCACTCAGCTATTCTGGTTAAAAAAAGAGCTGAAATTGGTATCTATCAAAATACCAAATGACAACAATTATTCAATAACGAACTCTTCTTGGATTTGGTACTTATGTTTTTTCATGACCACTATTCTGACAATGGCTTTTCACGATAAATTGAATATGGAGCTTGGTACAGTTACGCTGTTGTATGCACTGATACTGCTTTTTATTGAGAACTCAGACTTTCATTCAAAAGTGCAGGAAATTGATTGGGACACCATTTTTCTCATAGTTGGTCTGTACATGTTAAATTGGAGCTTAGAATCCCTAAGTATCTTCGATAAATCAATATCATTTTTCAAAAATTTTCAACATTCAGTTCTGTTACCATTAATAATTCTATGGTTCTCGATCTTACTCAGTGGCTTTTTGGGTGCTTTACCTGTTACTCTCATTTTTGTAAACATTGTAAGAAAGTTGGCTTTTCACAATCCAAGTTCAGTACTTTACTGGGCTTTAGCACTTGGCGTAGGCATAGGTGGAAATCTCACACCTGTTGCTTCTATGTGTAATATAGTTGGTAACAATTTACTTAGAAAGTTAAAAAACGAGGAATTAAGTTTCTTAAAGTTCACACAAATTATGTTGAAACCGGTTCTTTACGGTGGTATAATCTCAACTGTGTTCATATTAATTAAATGGTATTTGCGAATTTAGTTGAATTATCGAGGTGAAGAAATCTTGAAACTAATTGTCCTTATAACATTTGGGCTTGTGCTTTATTTCGTTATAACAGGAAAGATCAACAAAACCATCGCTGCCATGGTAGGCGCACTAACCTTACTAACAATACGTGTATTCCCTGACCCTTACGAAGGTTTGCAAAAATCTATAGATATAAATACTATTCTTTTCTTGATAGGTATGATGATCTTTGTAAGAGTCATGGAAACATCTGGCATATTTCAATACATAGCAATTAAAACTGTCAAAGTTGCAGGAACAAGCTTAAAGAAATTATTTTTTGCAATGACCTTTATTGTTGCGATCGTTTCATCTTTTATAGATAACGTTACTACGATATTGATATTCGTTCCTGTAACATTTGCAATAACAGATATCCTTGAAATCGATCCACTGCCATTTGTACTTGGAGAGATATTTGCCTCAAACATTGGTGGAACTATGACACCTATTGGTGACCCACCAAACATACTTATAACATCTGCAGCCAGAATACCATTTATCGAATTTTCAAAGTATATGGTACCGGTTAACTTTCTAATCCTTTTCTTGGTAAACTTATCCTTAGTTTACATGTCGAGAGAAAACTTCAAAAAGGTTTTCTCAAAGGAATTTTTGGCTGAGTTTGATGAGAAAAGGGCTGTCACAAATAGGCGGAGATTTATTCTTTCAGGACTATTCATGGTGCTTGTCATATCATTATTCATCTTTCAAAAGCAACTTAAACTTGAGAGTTCTATCATAGGACTGATTGCAGGATTCTTTGGATTGTTGTTATTTGAACCTCAAGAAATTACACCATTTTTGGAGAAGGTTGAGTGGGAGGTCATATTCTTTTTCTTAGGATTGTTTGTTGTTACAGGCGCTATGGAACATGTTGGTCTCATGAGAGATATTGCTGATTTGCTCGTTGACATTTCTAAGGGTTCAAATGTTATTCTCTCGTCTGTAATCGTGTGGGTATCGGGCATATTGTCAGGCTTCATCGATAATATACCATTTGCGGCAACCATGATACCAGTTATAAAAGGATTACCGGCAATAAATCCTTCAGCATTTTCCAATATAACACCTTTTTGGTATGCCCTTGCGTTGGGGGCTTGTCTTGGTGGGAACTTAACACCCGTTGGAGCTTCAGCAAACGTTGTTGGATTATCTTTGCTGAAAAAATATAAAGGTGAGGAGGTTAAATTTATTCAGTTTGTTAAATTTGGATTTGTGGCAACTATCATCAGTCTTGTAGTATCAAATATTTACACACTGATTCTTTTAAAAATTCTGTAATACCAAAGTTCAATAACATAAATTATGAGTAAAGTAGAACACAACAAATCTAATTTCTATTCTAAGGAACACATAAATAGATTAGAAGAAGTACAGAAAAAATTGGCTGAAAAAGTTATCTTAACTCCCCTTGACGAATCGACAATAAATCTTATCGCAGGGGTTGATGTTAGTTACATTAATGGATTTTCAATAGGTGTGGTGGTTTTGTTAAATAATCGATTGGAGGTTTTAAAGGTTATTTCTTGCATTCAAAAAACATCTTTTCCTTACATTCCTGGTTTCCTTGCATTTCGCGAAGTACCGGTTATCTTAAGGGCATTCAAAGAACTTAGAAAGGATAACTTCATACCTGATGTAGTATTATTTGATGGTCATGGTATTGCACACCCAAGAAAACTAGGCATAGCAAGTCATGCTGGTGTTTTGCTCGACATCCCAACTATCGGAGTTGCTAAAAGTAAACTGTATGGATTTTGTGACATCCCAACACAACCAGGTGAAGCAACGTACGTTACAGACAAGAGTGGCAATATTATTGGTTATTGTTATCTATCAAAACCTAAGGTAAAACCTATTTTTATCTCTCCTGGTCATCTTTGCGATATCGAGAGCTCTCTAAGATTTGTAAAATCAGTCACAAAGCATTACAGACTCCCAGAACCTACCAGAATAGCCCATCTGTATTCTCAGAGAATAAAAAAAGAACTAAGATCAAAGATTAACATTTGATCTAACAACTAACTCTTTTTTCTTGCTTATATTAATCAAAATGAAGTAGGTTGTATTGGTGGTAATACATTTTCAGGCGTAGAAGATATAGTTGAAGATGATTCTGGTGTTACAATTGGTGAGTTAATCTGAACATTTTGGGCATTCTGAAAAATGTTAACACCTGATACAACCACAACGGATTTTTTTACGTCTTCTATCATAACATCTTCAAAAGAAAATATTATAATTTCATTTGGTTTCAATGCTTCCAAAGACCTAGCTGTTTCTACTATCTTCGATGGATCTTTTCTCATATTCATTGCCCCGATACCTATTCTCACTCTTGATAAATCACCTAAGCGATTAAACGTTGAAGTTGCGATTGACAACACATCTTTTGGATTTGAGCTGTAAGCCATAAGACAAACATAATCAATGTATCCTCCTTTTACCCAACTGACCCAGTCTTGAAACTTATATCTTAGTGCTTCACTCTGATAATTAGCAAAAACGGCAGCTGACAAATTTTTACCATACTTTTTTACTGATTGATACACTTGTCGAACGGTGAGATTTACTTGAAGTGTCCTAAACTTATCGAATGCGTCCAAAGACTCCAATAAAGTTTTGCCTTTTGAATATTCTTTGTAAAACTCCTTGTAATATTCAAGAGCAATAGGGTTATATCCAAAGTTGGAGTGTGGATATCTTATAAAATCAAGGTGTATTTCATCAACAGCATACTTTCTTGCTATTTCACTTGCCACAGAAGCTACGTAGTCTCTTACCTCTGGAATTCCTGGATCTAAAAACAAACCCTCAACGTATCCGTTTGCTCTCGTGTAACTAAGTAAACTCACACCTTCAGAATCGTAGGTTATCCATTCAGGATGTTGATTTACAACGTGTTTTGGGCTTTTCGGTCTTGAGTTAAAGGGCCAGACGTAAAACGTATTCATCCAGGCAGAAATTTTTATGTTCAATGGCTGAGCGCGCGAAATGATATAACCAAGCGGATCAAAATCATCAGGCTGAGAGTTTAATGCCTCAGAACGAGGCAAAACATCTGATTTATAGTAGGCATCCATCCTACCAACAACCTGGACATACAATCTTTGAGCACCAACTTCCGCTGCTATTTTGATCACATTATCTATTCTTTCAGGTGAAGTAATTTGATCACGAACAACCCAAATTGCAAGAGGCTGGGAAAAAGTCAAAACTGAAAACAAAAATAAAATGATAGGTATAACTTTGTTCAATACTTTTTTTCTTTCCACGCGTATCCCTCCAAAATGTTAGTTTGAAAAAAGAATATAAAAACGATTGAAAGGATAAGAAATAACTATATAAATCTCAAACCTAATTTTGATTACCGAATTTATTATAGTCTGAAACTAAACATTGTCAACAACAATTCATACCTAATTTTCAACAGGTCATAGACATTCTTACAGAACATACGTTATGTTAGCACTAAATACTTCTAGCAGTTATTCAAGTCGATGGTAAATAGTCATGTTTTAAGGATTTTTTAAGCTTGATTCGTTATCATAAATGTGAAAATCACAGATTGTACAACAACCATAAATCAGTAGGAGGTGAGATGTATGAGAAAGGTTTTAGGTGTTTTGTTTACGGTAGTACCGTTAGTTTTGTCCTTAGCAATTCAAGGTAGTTTTGCTTCTTTGAGTAATATACTCACGCTTGAAAAGTCAAGTTTTGAACTTTCTGGTCAGGTCAAAGAAGTTGTTATGGGCTTAAAAGGTAACGGTTACGTAACAGTTACCTCAGAGGGAACCGATGTAAGAATTCCTCTTTCATTTGCAAACCCTACAGCTGTTAAAGTGGGCTCATCAATTTCTGTGAAGGGCACCAAAACTACTTTCGTTGTTCCCATTTATATAGAAACCTCAGGTTACAGAATTCAGTTGAGACTAAAGCCTATAAGAGATACCCTAGAGTACGTAACGCTTAGTTTCAAAATTAAAAAGATCGAAATATCAAAGACAGATGCCACACTAATTCTTGCCGATGATAAGGGAAAAGAAATAAAGCTTCCAGCTCAAGTTATTCCAGTTTGGAGAAACCTAAAAGTAGGAGACGATTTCAAAATTACTGGTGTCAAAAGAACTTCAATCGTACCAGAAAGCATCGTTATAGATGGTGTAAAGTACAAATTTAGTCAGCAACCTTTAGATGGTTTTCAAAAAGCTATAATGTTCCAAAGTCCATTTGGAGGACACATGATACGCGGTTTTAGAAGGTTCAAATAATAATATTTATAAAGATTAGCAAGATTAAACATCCAAAGTGCCCTTTCAGGGCACTTTTGCCTATTTTAAAATATTTCTAATGGTTTTGCTATGGAAATTCTCTTTAGTATACCGTATTGATCTTTAACAAATTCATGCTTATGAAAGATTTTTATGTTAACAATTGCAACTTTTTCTGAAGGTGTGGTATAATAAATTTAGTGTTTTCGATCTTGTATTTATCCTGAACACATCCTTTTGGAGGGGGGATTTTTGTGAAGAAGTGGCTGGTAGTACTTTTTGGTATTTTTATGTTAGTTGGTATGCTCGTAGCATTTGATCCAACAACATACGTTAGTGCAACTATAGGAGAGCCCGACACACTTGACCCACACCTTGCGTATGATACGGCAAGTGGAGAAGTGCTTTATAACGTTTACGAAAACCTTATAGCCTACAAAGGTAGAAGCGTTAGCGAGTTTGAACCAAGGCTCGCGACAGAAGTTCCGACAGTTAAAAACGGTTTGATTAAAGACGGTGGTAAGACATACATATTCCCTATTAGAAAAGGTGTAAAATTCCACAATGGGAACCCACTTACACCTGAGGATGTAGAGTATTCGTTTGAAAGAGGATTGTTGTACGATCCATCTGGTGGACCGATGTGGATGTTGTGGTATGCGTTGTTTGGCACACATTCCAGGGATGAAAAGCTTGAAGAATTTGTTGGGAAACCTGTCAGCGAAATATTCGATAAAAGTGGCGAACCAAAACCAGAATACAGACAAAAAGTTATTGATTTTTACAAACAAGTTGTTGATCCTGCAATAGAGGTTCAAGGGGATAACGTTATTATCAAACTTGTTAAACCATACGCACCATTCATGAACATCATTGCTCAAAGTGCTCATTGGGCAGCAGTGCTTGACAAAGAAACTTGTATAAAACTTGGTCTTTGGGATGGAAAAGCAGAGACATGGTGGAAATACAAAGATCTTGAAAAAGAAAAATCTCCATTGTATGCTTACGCAATGGGAACAGGTCCATACAAATTCGTAGAATGGGACAGAAAACAACAGAAAGTTACACTTGTGGCAAACGAAAGTTATTGGAGAGAACCAGCAAAGATTAAAAAAGTCATCATCTGGGGTATTGATGAGTGGTCAACAAGAAAGGCAATGATTGAAAAAGGAGATGCAGACTCAATCGCTGTTGTTCTTGAATATCTTGACCAACTCAGAGGTAACAAAGATATTCAAATAATAGAAAACATACCAACACTTTCTGTTACGGTACTTGCGTTCAACTGGTCAGTTAACCCGTCAAGCAAATATATTGGTTCTGGTAAACTTGATGGAAACGGTATACCTACAGACTTTTTCAACGATATCTACGCAAGAAAAGCAGTGGCAGCAGCAGTGAATTATGATGCTTTGATTAGAGACGTTCTCAAAGGCTTTGGTAAGAGAATACCAACGGCATTACCGGAAGGTATGCTTGGATTTGATCCGTCACTTCCGCTCTACAGATTTAACATTAAAGAGGTTCAAGACAACTTGAAAAAAGCATGGAATGGGCAAGCTTGGGCAAAAGGGTTTAAATTCAGCGTAGCATATAACCAAGGTAACGTAGCAAGGCAAAGAGTTGCAGAAATGGTTAAGATGTACCTTGAAATGGCAGCACCTGGCAAGGCAAAGATAGAAGTACAACCACTCCAATGGCCAACATTCCTTGATTCAACAAAACGTGGTGAATTACCAGTATTCATACTTGGATGGCTTGCGGACTATCCAGACCCAGATAACTTCATATTCACCTATTATCACAGCAAAGGCGATTACAGTGGAAGACAAGGTGAAAACTTCAGAAAATTCGTCAGTGCTCCAAGAAAAGAACTCGGTGGAAAGAGTCTTGATGACCTCATAGAACAAGCTGCTGCCGAGACGGATCCATCCACGCGTGCAAGACTGTACCTGCAAATCCAAAAATTTGTTATAGACAATTGTATCAGTGTTCCAGTGTATCAACCAGTTGGCGTCCGTGTACAAAGAACATGGGTCAAGGGTTGGTACGACAACCCAATGAGACCAGGTAATGACTTCTATATTCTCTACAAACAACAATAATTAAAAACTAAAAAGCAAAAAGACCGCCGAAAACATCGGCGGTCTTTTTAAGTCTTTTAAATTATATTAGAAAAAAAGATTTATTTCAGTATCTTTGCCTTGGAACTTTGCTATTTCAAAGAATCAGAACATTTTCAGAGGTTATCCATCATTTTCCTTTAAATAAATTCAAAAGTACTTCTCTATCAATTATCTTATAAATTATTGTTTTATGCCTCATCGGTAAATAAGATGTTTGTTATTATGTTAAAACATTGCCTTCTTACCTTGGTATGTGTCTTTATCTTTCATCTTCTTTTCTATTATCGATACAATCTCATTCTTACTCTTACCCCAGTTTCCAAAAATCGTTCCTTTTAAAGGTGGATCTGCCACAAGTCTATGGATTACTATCTTCGGAGATAAATACTCAAGAAACGTTACCACTCGCTCAACATACGTTTCAAGTGTACAAATGTCCAACTTACCAGATTTAAACATCTCAGCGAACACCGTGCCTTCCACTATGTACAATGAATGGATCTTTACTCCATCCACGTTGAGTGCTGATAAGATCTTTGCAGTTTCAATTACGTCAAGTGTATTATCACCTGGCAAATTCAAAATTACATGAGAAACTATTTCAAAATCGTATTTTTTTATTAAACTTACTGCATATATATACTCAGCCAAAGTGTGTCCTCTGTTAACTTTCACAAGTGTATGGTAGTTTGCAGTTTGTAGTCCTACGTCAAGAGATATTGGTATCTTGTAATCCTGACTTATTTCCTTTAGTAATTCCAAGACCATTACGTTCACGCAGTCTGGTCTTGTAGCTATATCAAGCTGTACGATATCTTCTTCTATTGCCTGTGTGTATAACTCTCTAAGTGTCTCCAAAGGTGCAAATGTGTTGGTATAGTTTTGAAAATAGGCTATGAATTTATTTACACCTTTCTTTTTGTATTTTTCCCGCATCAACTTAATTTGCTCTCTGATATCTTTTCCAAAAAACGTTGTGAAACCACTACCAGTTTCATCACAAAATAAGCATCCAGGCTTTCCGTTTATTCTATTTGGACACGTAAAACCAGCGTTTATTGGTAATCTTTGGACACGCTCCTTATACTTTTTCTTTAATTCAACACTCAGTTTTCTATACCTATAACCTTCCTCGAGAAAATCGTAAATTTCTCAAGCACCTCCTTGTAATCTATAGTTGGATAATGACCATTTATATAAACAAATTTTCCATTTATCATAGTCGCATAAACTCTATCTGTGTAAGAGTGAATAAGATTATTTAAAAAATTATCAAGCGGTTGCAGTTGAGGATGTTCTTGATCTAAAATAACCAAATCAGCCGGATAATCAACGGCTATCTTGCCACCTTTCACTCGCAACGCTTCGTATCCATTTACTGTAATACTATTAAATGCAGTTATCACATTAAATTGTTCAGGGTTGAGCATTTTTTGTGACAAAATACTTACTCTCAAATCAAAAAGAACATTTTGAGAATTATTGCTCGCGGGTCCATCTGTTCCAATTGTTATTCTTATATCTTTTTCTATCATATCACTAATAGGTGCAATACCGTTGCCAAGCTTCATGTTACTCACAGTATTTATTGACGGATAAGTTCCCACAACAACATCCAAGTTTTCTTTTCTCAGCTGAGTACAATGGACAGGTATAAAATGGATCCTGTCAAAACCTATTCTTATTATTTCCTCTGGGGAATATTTATCGTATTCCCACGCATTTTCAAAAAAGTGCATTGTAACTGCCATATCGTTTGTTTTAGCTATTTCCACTATCTTTAGGAGATATTCTTTTGAACAGGAGTACGGTGCGTGTGGACCAAGACCAATGTAAATACGATTATCGTATCCGTGCCATTTTTTGTATAGTTTCAAATTTTCCTCTAACCTTCCGTTGTCATCGCCATTGTTATCAACTAATCCACGTGTAAGGAGAGCTTTCATACCAAAATCGGCAACGGCTTGTGCAACTGCATCTTCGTAAAAGTACATATCACAAAAAGCCACTGTTCCATATGAGACCATTTCTATCATGCTCATAAGACTTGAATAATACACCGCTTCTGAGGTGAGTTTTTCTTCAGAAGGTAGTATCTTTTCAAAAAGCCACTTGTTAAATGACAAATCTTCCGCAAAGCCTCTAAAAAGAGACATTGCAACGTGGGTATGTGTGTTCACAAACCCTGGTAATATCACTTTTCCCGAAAGATCTAAAACTTCTTCTCCAGAACTCGGAGCTATTGAAACATTTATATCCTTTATAATGCCATCAATTATTCTTATATCAACCTTCCTAAGTTTGTCATCTATTAGTACAAGAGCATCTTTCAGAATCATCTAGAACACTAACCTCTCAGCATCAAGCCATAAATGCTCAATATCGTAGAATTCACGTGCACTTTTGGTAAAGATATGTATAACAATATCTCCAGCGTCTATTAGTAACCAATCGTAATTGTCTCCTTTATCATAATAGATAAGCTCTTTACCATTTTCGTTGAAAAACTCAACAATCTCGTCTCTTAAACTCTTCATATGAATATTGCTATTAGCTGTACAGATAACAAAATAGTCCGTTAATAAACGTGTTTTGGACATGTCAAGAACAACAGGATCTATCGCTTCTTTTTTCTCAAGAACTTTCATTAACTTTTTCAAAATTTCACTCACGTTATTGAAAACTACCAAAAGAACAACACCTCCTTAATTCTACGCTCCACCTATTTTCAATTCTTCACTTATGTGACCATTCTTTAGAAAATCTCTAACTAGCCCTATGAGATAAAATGAACCTGTTACAAATCTTACATCAGCATCGCATTTTTCAAGAATTTCCAGTCCTTTTAATGGTTCCGGTTCTAAAACAACGTTTGAACAATATTTCTTCGCAATCTCGTAAGTTTCTTCTATCTTTTGTGCTCGCTTTGATGGAGGTTTTGTAACTATGATTTTGTCAAAGAGCGGACCAATATACTTGAGTACATTTTCTTTATCCTTATCATCAACTATTCCGAAAAGCGCAGCTCGTTTCTTCTTCGGAAAGTAAATTTCCACGTTTTCAGCAAAAGTCTGAGCTGCCTGCGGATTGTGAGAACCATCAAGAACAAATCCGTTGAATAATTCAAATCTTCCCGGAATAAACGCATTTTCCATTGCAGCAACAACGTTGCTACTATTCAATTTTTCTACTAATTCGTATGCCTTTAAAGCTACTGCAATATTGTATAATTGATGTTTCCCGTTCAGACGTACTGGTATACCTTTAATAGTGCTGTCGCCATAATAATTGTAAATATTTCTATCAAAAGAATAATCTACAACTTCTGCAGAAAAATCTTTTCCAAACTCGTAAACCCTCGCATTTTTCTGTTTGGCAATCTCATATATTACGTCCTTAGCCTCCTGGGTCATCTTCCCAATAACAACAGGGATTCCGTTTTTAATTATTCCACCTTTTTCAAAGGCGATCTGCTCTACTGTATCTCCAAGTACATTTGTGTGCTCTAAGGACACCGTTGTAATAACTGACACAACAGGGGTTATAACATTAGTTGAATCAAACCGTCCCCCAAGTCCTACCTCGACACTACCGTATTCCGCCTTTTTGACCGATGTTATGTGAAAATATGTAGCGGTCATGTATTCGAAAAAGCTTGGTGAAAACTCATCACCAAATTTATCCAGCTCCTCCGCAAAAGGCTTGACAAACTCCGCACTTTTCACAAAATCTTCAACACTTATAAGCTCGGTGTTCCAATGAAATCGCTCAAGTATTGTAGACAAATGCGGTGAATAAAAGCCAGTAACATTATGATTGTGATGATAAGTAAGGTACTCGAGAAATGTTGTCACACTACCTTTGCCATTTGAACCAGTAACATGAAAGTATTTAACTCCAATATGTGGATTTCCCATTTTAGAAAGTAATTGCTCTATCCTAAAAAGTCCAAGCTTCATTGTATTGTACGGTCTTGTGAAGTAAAGATAGTTTAACAACTGAATAAAACTCATACTTTTGCCTCCAAATCAGAAATAATCTGCTCAATTCTACCTATCTGCTCTTGGAATATTCTTCGTTTTTCTTTTGTCTCTTCAACAATATCTTCCGGAGCATTTCTTAGGAAATTTTCATCTGAAAGTTTCTTGGTGAATTTTTCCATGTCGTTTTTGAGTTTTTCAACTTTCTTTTTAAGTCTTACAACCTCATTTTCAACATCTATAAGCGTTCCAAGAGATACATATACTTCAGTATCAATCGAAACATACGCTGTAGCACTCTGTTCAGGTCTTTGATCGACAAATTGTATGCCTTCAACATTTCCAAGAAACTTGATGTATTCTTGCTCCTCTTCAGAAAGATTGCCTTTCACAAAGGTACATACCTTGGTAGATTGTGGTAAATTCAATTCTGCCCTAATATTTCTAACGCCTCTTATGATGTTCATTATCATATTGAACCTTTTTTCAGATACTTCATCAATAAAATCTTGATTAACTTTTGGCCAACTTGCAATAACTATAGATTCACCGCTTGTTGGAAGCTTTGTCCAAAGTTCTTCTGTTAAGAAAGGCATAAATGGATGAAGAAGCCTCAAACTCATATCAAGTACGTAAACAAGAATATTTTGAACAAGTCTTCTATGGCTTTTCTTAAGTTCATTTTTCACGGCTTCAATGTACCAGTCACATAACTCATCCCAGAAAAAGTTATAAATCTCTCCAGCTGCTATGTTAAAATCGTAACTGTCAAGCGACTGCGTAACCTTTTGAATAGCTTTGTGAAGTCTTGACAAAATCCATTTGTCAACTAAACTAAGTTCTTCATGATTTACATCAAGCTTTTCAAAATCATCAAGATTCATTAAAACAAACCTTGTAGCGTTCCAAATTTTATTTGCAAATTTTTTATAAGTGTCAAAAAATTTTACATCGAGTTTTAGATCTCGACCTTGAGCAGCTAATATAGCAAGTGTAAACCTCATTGGATCTGCGCCATATTCATCGATAATTTCAATGGGGTCTATACCATTGCCAAGTGATTTACTCATCTTTCGCCCGTATTTATCCCTTACAAGCTGATGGATATAAACCTCGCTGAATGGCTTTTCGTTCATAAACTCATAGCCCATCATTATCATTCGTGCCACCCAGAAGAATATAATGTCAAAACCGGTAACAAGAACATCCGTTGGGTAGTACCTCTCAAGATCAGGAGTCTTGTCTGGCCATCCCATTGTACTGAATGGCCATAGCGCCGAACTGAACCATGTGTCAAGTACGTCCTCATCTTGTTTCAAATTAACGCCTCCACATTTTTCACACTTTGTTACTTCACTTTCCGATACATTGTAATGTCCACAATCTTGACACTGCCAAACGGGGATTCTGTGTCCCCACCAAAGTTGCCTACTTATACACCAATCTCGTATCTCATACATCCAATTTAAATACACCTTTTTCCATCTTTCTGGAACAAACTTGACTTCATCTTGTTCAACAGCCTCAATTGCCCGTTTCGCTAATTGTTTCATACTGACGAACCACTGATCCATTAAACGTGGTTCTATAACAGTTTCACAACGGTAGCACCTGCCAACAGAGTGTTTGAGTTTTTCAACCTTCACAAGATAGCCTTGCAATTCCAGTTCCTCGACAATAGCCTTCCTTGCTTGCTCTGCGGTTAGACCTTTAAATTTTCCACCATTTTCATTTACCACAATGTTCTCATCGAATATATCAACAAAAGGCAAGTTATGTCTTTGTCCGATAAGATAATCATGAGGATCATGCGCAGGTGTAACCTTAAGAGCCCCTGTTCCAAATGATGGATCAACATAATTATCTGCGATTATCGGCAATTCTCTTCCTACCAGCGGTAAAATCGCAACCTTACCAACATATTTGTTGTATCTATCGTCTGATGGATGCACTGCCACAGCAGTATCACCAAGCATAGTTTCTGGTCTTGTGGTGGCAATTATGACAAAATCGTCTTCTTCTTTTATAGGATATCTTATATAATACAATGTTCCTTCCTCTTCTTGATATTCAACCTCCTCATCTGAAAGAACCGTACCACATCTGTGACACCAATTAACTATATACTTTCCCTTATAAATTAATCCCTTTTTGTAAAGCTCGACAAATACTTTTCTAACTGCCTTTGAAAGTCCTTCATCTAATGTAAATCTTTCTCTTGTCCAATCTACGGAAGCACCAATGGACATAATTTGATTTTTAATCTCTGCTCTATATTTATTTGCCCAATCCCAGACTATATCCAAGAATTCTTCCCTTGAAAAATCTCTTTTACTCTTTCCTTGGATCGACAAAAACTTTTCAACGGCCGTTTGAGTAGCGATACCTGCGTGATCTTCACCAGGAAGCCAAAGCACATCAAATCCCTGCATTCTTTTGTATCTACTTAATATATCTTGAATAGTTATATTCAACGCATGTCCCATGTGTATTCTTCCGGTTATATTTGGTGGTGGAATTACAATACAATACTTTGGACCACTACCTTTTGGCGTAAAATAACCCTTTTCAAGCCACTGCTTGTACCATTTCATTTCCATTCCTTTTGGCTCGTATCTTGTACCTATCTCCATTAACGTACACCTCCAATTTTACTTATCTCTATTTCACAATTGACTTGTATTTTTTGTGTACCGTAAGTCAACAACAGATAATGTAATGAGTCTTTTATTCTTTGTGAAATTTTTTGAGCCTCACCTTCTGAAATTCCATGTATGATTATCAAAAAGTTTTTATCATCAAGCTTAAAAACAAAATCTTTTGGAATTCTTACACTATGCTTAATAACTGACGAAACCCTTGAAAGTACAAAATTCAACGTGCTCTGGTCTGATGCAAGAAAATCAAGTTTCATGTTCAAAGCAAAAAATTCCTCAGCGCTGCTTTTAAGTTCTTCAATGACTCTTTCGGCAAATTTCTTGTTCGGTAGCCTTGTAACCGCGTCTATCCATTCACCAGTTATCAAGTGATGAATATAGCACATACACACCATCCTCCTGTTGCCATTTTAATAATTTTACCATAAACAAACTAACATGAGAATACCTTGCGTATGCAATGTAGAACCTTGCGAAAAAAGTACTATCATGGTAAAATGATAGAAAAGTTAGTTTCGCTAACTAAATGTCACTGTAACACTTAAAACATTAGAGGTGGGAATTTGACTATCGGCTTAGTGCATCTATCCATTATCTCACATTTTCTTTTAGATTTCTTAGTATCGTTTTTTAATCCAATAGGACCTTACTTGATAACTAAATTTAGTATAGAGATACGTCTTTTAACTACCTTTCTCACACTTTCAGCTGCTTTTTCGAGTTTGATGCAAATATTGTTTGGTTTTTGGTTCGACAGAGTGCGTTCTACAAAGTCATATCTTATTGCTATGTATTTTCTCGAAGCCTTTGGTATCGCATTGCTTGGCTTTTCTCCAAACTTCTGGTTTGCTTTGATAGCTATTTTGATTATTAGAATCGCGAACTCTGCTTTTCATCCCTTAGGTGCTGCTATGGCTGGTGAAAGTAGTGGAAGGTCGGTAGCAATATTTTCGATAGCTGGTACATTTGGTGCTGCTATAGGGCCTGTTTTCATATCCTTTTACGTTTCGAAGTTGGATATAGAAGCTTTGTGGCTCGTATCCATACCATTTTTGGTAATAGGTATATACATAATGAAAACAAAACTACCTTTGAAAACTGTTAAACTGAATCCAAAGTTTTCATTCAAGGAGACTTTCGTCCTAATTCCTATACTCTTTGTTGTTACCATACGAAGTTTCATCATGTCTATCGTTCATACCTACACTCCGATCTACATAACATCAATCTTGAATTATCACATTACATTATCAGGAATGCTGATAACATCCGGAATGATCGCGGGGGTACTTGCAAATTATCTTGGAGTCTTGCTTATGGAAAAAATAGGGGCGAAAAAGCAGGATCTAATAGCTTTCTTGGGGATGGCAATCTCTGTTACAACATTTTTGAGCGCAAAATCTATCTTCGCCTTATTCTTATCTTTCATAGCTTTTGATTTTTGTGGATTTTTATTGATGTCAGCCAACATTGTTCAAGCGCAAAAGATATTGCCAACAAGGAAGGCATTAGCTTCATCGGTTTCAATGGGATTTGCTTGGTCGATTGGAGATTTTATTGCTTCTGGTTACAACGCAGTATTTGGAAATAACGTAAGGCTATCTCTGGCGCTTATGATACCGATCTCATTAGCAGCCTCTGTGTATTTTGGATATATCCAAAAATTTGATAGTAAGTAACGCTATGATAAAATAAATTAGTGGAAGGTAAAGTTCAGCGAGGTGGCGAATCTATATGGAAAATATATTTACTGTTTATATTGAGCGTATGGGACACGGGGGTTATGGTTTAGGAAAACTACCAGGTGGAAAATTAATATTTGTTGAAGGTGCATACCCAAGTGAGTTAGTAGAGGTAAATGTATTTCAAGAAAAGGGTGATGTAGCTTTTGGAAGAGTCAAAAAGATAATTGAAAAAGCAAATTATAGAAGGAAAGCAAAGTGTAAATACTTTGGTATTTGCGGTGGGTGTCATTTTATGGATGTGGAGTACAACAAACAACTTGAATTCAAAAGGGAGGTTGTAAAGGATCAACTTAGAAGAATTGGAAAAATAGAAGTAGATGTTTACCCGACAATAGAAAGTGACTTGGAATTTGAATACAGAAGTAAAATGGAATTCACTTTTTCATTCAAAGAAGACAAAATTTACCTTGGACTGAAGGCAAGAAATTCAAATGAGGTGATTGGTATAGATGAATGTCCAATATCGCCTGTTTCTTTTAATAAGACTTTGCAAATAGTACCGGAAATAGTACAACTTAGTAAAGTTAAGATATACGATCCAAAAAAAAGAACTGGAACATTGAAGCACTTAGTAATGAGATATTCGCATTCGAATAATCAAACCATGGCAATCTTTGTAACGAAAACAGAAACCTTCAATGAAGCCAAAGTCATAAAGAACGCGCTATTGAACAGACTACCCCAAATAAATTCCGTAGTGCATGTGATGAACTCTTCAGATGAAATTGTCTTAAGGGGTCCATACAAAGTACTTTACGGTTCAGGAGTGCTGGAGATCGAAATGGATTATGAAAAATTCCAAGTTCCACCAACTTCATTCTTTCAAAATAACCACAATGTTACAGCTAAGATGATAGAGTACGTAACCAAAAAACTTGAGCTAAATGGAACGGAGAATGTTTTGGATCTTTACGCTGGAATTGGAACATTCACAATGCGACTCGCTATGCTAAGCAAACACGTAACTGCCGTTGAGAGTTCGCATATCTCTGCTAAAGCAGGCAGAGCAAATGCGAATATAAACAACCTAAGAAACGTAAGATACGAAGAAACTGATGTGCTGGAATTTTTGAAAAATTATGATTCTCCAGTTGATGTGATAGTATTAGATCCTCCAAGAAGTGGTGCAGGCAGGCAGGTATGCCAAGAAATCCTTAGAATACAACCCAAAAAGATTGCTTATATTTCCTGCGATCCTTCAACCCTTGCACGTGACTTATCGATTCTCAAAGAAAAATATAAGATACTATCTGTGCAACCATTTGACATGTTCCCTCAAACATTTCATGTCGAAAATGTTGCATTATTGCAACTCTAAGAAATTGAATCCGGCCCAAATGTAAACCACCTATCAAATTATTCAAACGACATTGATAATCCTTCAATGTCGTTTTTTTTCATAAGTCTATGATATAATAAGAAAGTAGAATACAATATTAATTCGTAAAAATAATTAACCAAGAAGTAAACATAGATAGTTTTGGTACTTATCATGCAATTTGAGGTGAACGAAAAATGAAAGACAGAATATATATAACTGAAGCGATTATAAAATTCAACAAACGAGGAATCATAACTCAAGTTATATACGATAGCAACAATGTTTTTGATCAAAAGGAACAAATTTTTGATGTGTTGACTGAAAAGTCAAAAGCTTCTATAAAAAAAATCATAGGTTCATTGCAAGAGAATAATTACTTCTTAGATAAACTCCTTAACTTTTACGTAGATGAATATCCAGTTGCATTTTTTTGTTCCGGTTTTTTGTGCGGAGACGAAATAGTTATGATGTTGTTCAACGACTTATCACAAACAATCGCCGAAGAGTTGATTAAGATAAGTAACGAACAAACGAATACATTTAGAAATTTGATCAAGAAATTCCAGCAATATTCAAAAGAAAAGGATGAAACTAGATTTTTGGAAGAAATAGTCAAATTGAACAACGAATTAGTGAATTATCAAAGAGAAGTAACGAAAAAATCTCTGGAGCTTGAAATGTTAAACAAAAAGTTAGAACAACTGGCTGTCACAGATTACCTTACGAAAGCGTACAATAGAAGATACTTTTTTGAGAAAATCAAAGAAGAATTTGCCAGAGCAAAGAGGTTTAAATACACAATTTCACTTGTAATGGTCGACCTTAATAATTTTAAAAAAATCAACGATACGCTTGGGCATCTAGAAGGTGATAAGATTCTCAAAGACTTTGTAAGCATTGTGAGAAGGTATACGAGAGAAGGACTTGACAACATATTTAGGTTCGGAGGGGACGAATTTCTTATTCTGTTGTTAAATTGTTCTTATGAAGAAGCGGAAAAAATACTCGTTAGAATAAGTAATGAGCTTAAAAAAATTCAGCCAATTACCGGCTTGTCCTATGGAATTGTTGCGGTAGATCCTAAGGATGCAAGGGAGGAACTTGTAGAATATTTTCTAAAACAAGCAGATGAAAAGATGTACAAAATGAAAAAAGGTTCTGAGAATAGAGAGGAGAATAGCGATGAATGATAACATAACACCTTCAGAATCTAATAAAAAAATATACTCTTACATCGTTGAGAATTTAAACTCGCTATCTGAATCAATATTACAGATTCAATTTGAAAAATCACCTGAGTTGCTAAAAACATATAATTCTTACATGAAGGAAAAGTGTCTTGAAGATATTACTTACCATCTTCAAGCATTAGCAGATGCTATCATTTCCGAGAGCCCTGTAATTTTCTCAGATTACATATCCTGGGCGTATTATTTGCTTGAGGGACTTGGTATTGACAGACAGCAACTTATATTGAATCTTCAGTGTATGGAATTTGTATTAAGGAAAGTTTTCTCTTTTGAATACGAGAATACAATTTCAAAATACATACTGGATGCTCTTGAAAGATTAACACAAGAAACATCAAAAGAACACGCAATATCTTATATAACACCAGAAAATAAGCATTGGAAATTAGCTGAGGAATATTTAAAAAATTTGCTTGATGGTAGAAGAAAAGAAGCTTCTTACTTGATACAGAACACTTTCAAAAGTGGTATTCCCGTTAAAGAAATCTACATGTTTATTTTTGAGCCTGCTTTAAAAGAAGTTGGATTATTATGGCAAACTCACAAAATAAATGTGGCTCAAGAGCATTATTTCACAGCTGTTACACAGTTAATCATGTCTCAACTTTACGAACACGTTTTTACAACTGAAAAGAACGGCTTGAGATTCGTAGGTGCGTGCGTAAACGATGAATTACACGAGATCGGTATAAGGATGGTTGCTGACGTACTTGAAAGCGAAGGTTGGGATACATACTACCTTGGAGCAAACGTTCCAGCTGACTCGGCAGTAAAATTTCTAAAAGAAAAGAAACCACACGTTTTTGGGCTAAGTTGTACACTTTCTTTTCATATACATAACGTGATTGAAACGATAGAAAGAATAAGAAAAGATGAATCAATTAGAGATGTGAAGATCATCGTAGGTGGTTATCCATTTAGTATAGATAAAGAACTTTGGAAAAAAGTTGGTGCCGATGGAATGGCAAAGAACTTGGGTGAAATTGATATAGTTTTGAAATCCTTCAACATATCGTGGGAATAGATATATATTGTAAGTTTTTGTCACCTATACTTTTGAATTCATGAGAACCGTTCTTCAAACAATTTAGACTTGATATATCTTTAAATTGTGGTAAAATTATTACAAGACAAACACAAATTGTTGGGGGTGTTTTTCATGCAAATTGTTGCAAAAATAGTAGATGATATTTACTATGTTGGAGTAAATGACAGGGACACACACCTTTTCGAAAACATCTGGCCATTGCCAAAAGGAGTTTCTTACAATTCATATCTGATAGTTGATGATAAGACAGCACTCATAGATACTGTAAAAGTGAGTAAGATGAAAGAATACATCGAAAAAATTTCCCAAATACTTAACGGTAAAAAGCTTGACTACCTTATAATAAATCATATGGAACCAGATCATAGCGGAGCAATTGCTTCAATTGTACACGCCTATCCAGACGTAAAAATAGTGGGAAACAAGAAGACATTTGAATTTGTAAAGGCGATGTACCACATAGGTGGAAATTTTTATGAAGTTAAAGAAGGTGATGAAATAGAACTTGGGAATAGAAAACTCAAGTTCTTCATGACACCTATGGTACATTGGCCAGAAACAATGATGACTTATGAACTAAAAGACAAGATTCTTTTTGCAGGTGACGCATTTGGAGGATTTGGATCACTTGACGGTGGTATATTTGATGATGAGGTAGACGTAAAGTATTTCGAGAATGAAATTAGAAGATATTATTCGAATATCGTCGGAAAATTCGGACCGATGGTGCAGAAGGCTTTACAAAAGCTTAGTTCTTTGGAGATAAAGATAGTGTGTTCGACACACGGACCTGTTTGGAGAACAAATCCTAACCACATAATTTCTGCTTACGACAGGTGGAGTAAGTACGAATATGAAGAGGGTGTTGTGATTGCATATGGAACTATGTACGGAAATACCGAAAAAATGGCAGATTATGTGGCAAGAATACTTGCTGAAGAAGGTGTGAGAAACATCAGAGTTATGAACACATCAACAACTCATGAATCGTTCATAATAAACGAAATATGGCGTTTTAAAGGAGTTATCCTGGGAACCTGCACTTACAACAACTGGATATTCCCACCTATGGAGAATTTGGTAATAAACTTATCGCATAAGGGTATTCCAAACAGGGTGTTTGGAGTCTTTGGTACATATGGTTGGAGTGGTGGTGGAGTTAAAGGAATCACAGATTACATTCAAAAAAATAAATGGACTATGGTAGGCGAGCCTGTTGAAGTAAACTTCTCTCCAAAGGATGAGGATTTTGAAAAACTTAAAAAGCTTGCAGTTGAGATGGCAAGAGCTGTAAAGGAATAATAAGGCAATAAACAAAAGCCCCGTTTTTTAAGGGGCTTTTGTTTTTTATTCTTGAGTTTATTTAAGTTTCCATCTACACTCAACCATTCATACTCTTTTTCAATTTTTTCCTGGGCTTGGATTATAAAAACTTTTCTACAAACTATTTTTGCATACTTTTCTAACCGTTTAGGTCGTCTTGTATTTTAGCTGCAGAACGAGCACAAATTTTGCTTTATTTTATTACCTAATTGTCACAATTCCATATAGAGGAATGTGCCCTTTAAGTGATTATCTGTAGATAGATTTTTGTTCTGGTACAAGGTTTGGTGGAACTTTTCCTTCAAGTGCTGCAATTACATTTAACGCTACCATTTCAGACATTTTTTCCCTTGTTTCATAGGTTGCTGAACCAATATGTGGCAATAATACAACATTATCAAGTTTCTCAAGTCCTGGAGTCAGAAATGGCTCATTTTCGTATACATCAAACCCAGCACCCGCTATTTTTCCATCACGCAGAGCATCATATAAGGCTTGTTCATCGACAACAGGTCCTCTGGCGGTGTTTATAATAATCGCATTTGGTTTCATCTTCATTATCTTTTCTTTATCCAAAAGATGATAAGTCTCCTTGGTCAATGGAGTATGAATGGATATAAAATCTGATATTTGCACAAGTTCGTCTAACGAAACGTACTTTGCATCGTACATTTTCTCTATTTCTTCCGACAATCTGTTCCTGTTATAGTAAATTATTTTCATACCAAAACCAAGTGCTCTTCTCGCAACAGCTTGACCTATTCGTCCCATACCAATTATGCCAAGAGTTTTTCCGTAAAGTTCATAACCAAGAAACAGCTTTGGTTTCCAACCAACGAATTTACCATCTCTAACAAACTTATCAGCCTGCACAATTTTCCTTGCCACAGTTAAAAGAAGTGCAAAAGCGATGTCTGCTGTTGCTTCTGTTAGAACACCCGGTGTGTGAGTAACGTATATTCCTCTTTTGATAGCCGCTTGGACATCTATGTTGTTGTATCCGACAGCATAGTTAGCTATAATTTTTGTATTTCCAAGCGATTCAATAAATTCAGCATCTATAGGGTCTCTGAGTTGTGATATTATGGCATCTGCGTCTTTACACATTTGAATCATTTCTTCTTTACTTAGAAACTCTTCCTTTTGGTAGACAAATACATCAAACTTCTCTCTGAGCATCTCTATTCCTTTTTCTGGAATTGCGTACGAAACAAAAACTTTCATTTACTCTCCCCACCACCTTATTTCTTTACCTTCAATAAAGATCTTCTCAACTTTTGCCTGCGGTGTAAACGGATCGTTGTCCCAGATTACGATATCTGCGTCTTTTCCAACATCTATAGAACCAACTCTATCATCTATACCAAGGATCTTTGCCGGATTGATAGTTAGCATCTTTAAAATATCCTCTTTTCTTGCTCCATATTTCATAGCAAGTGCTGCATGCATATTTGCAAATTCTAAATGAGTAACAGGATGATCAACCATTATAGCACACAAAACCCCTTTTTCGTTTAAAATCTTCACATTTTCATACGTCAAATCTTTTGTTTCTATTTTTGTCCTGAATCCAAAGGGACCAACAACAACAGGGACATCGTTTTCTTTTAGATAATCAGCTATCTTGTAAGCTTCTGTTCCATGCTCAATCACTATCTTAAAATTAAACTCTTTAGCTATCCTTATTGCCGTGGCTATATCTTGAGCTCTATGGGCATGTACCCTTGCCGGTATAACTCCTTTGAGTACCAACTCGCCGATCTCGAGCTTAGGATCTCTATCCAAGAATACCCCATCTTTTTCTATAGCTCTTTTCTTTTTTTCTATATAATCTTGAACCTTCATAAAATAATTCCTCATAAGTGCAGCAATACCAAGTCTTGTAGATGGCATCTTTTTCATGTCTCCGTAAACCCTTTTGGGGTTCTCGCCAGTTGCCATTTTTAAGCCTGCTGGCGATTTCAGAACGCAATAATCAACTATGTTTGATTTGAATTTCAAAATAGCACCTTGTCCACCAATCACGTTTGCACTACCTGGAACTATCATAACAGTTGTAAATCCGCCGTTTAAAGCATGTTTTATAGCAACATCGTAAGGATTAAACGCATCTATAGCTCTAACATCAGGAGTTATCGGATCTGTCATTTCGTTACCGTCTTGCGCAAATCCAATACCTTCTTCGTAAAGTCCAATATGGGAATGTGCATCGATAAAGCCAGGTAACACGTACTTTCCAGAGGCATCAACAACATCATCAACATCAATTTCAAGCCCCTTTCCAATCCTGGCAATTTTTCCATTTTCTATCAATATATCCCCCACAAATGGCTCTTGGGTAATACTAACAACAGTACCGCTTTTTATGAGAATTCTGCTCATCCTCTCACTCCTTTCATAAAGTACAAAATGGCAACTTTATTATATCACAGTTTATCAAAATAGTAAGCAAAGCGAACTAAAAAATAAAAGCAGAAAAATCACAAATAACAAAGTATATTCTTGAAAATGGTTAAATATTACCGAGAAAATATAAAAATAGTTGAATTATCAAAAATGTAACAAAAACAATTTAACCAATTTCTTTGATTTTGTGGTAAAATTCATCATAGAATTCGTAATTCAAATAGAAAGGTTGAGGAGCTGATGAGATGGGAAGTAAGGGAAGTAGATGAAACTCTTGTTGAAAAGCTATCAAATTCAATAAATGTTAGTAAACTGGTAGCTAAGTTGCTGATCCTTAGAGGGATTACTGAACCAGAACAAGCCAAGAAATTTTTGAATCCAACAAGGCAAATGCTGAGATCACCGTTTCTTTTGAAAGATATGGATAGAGCCGTGAACGTACTTTTGGACGCTCGCGATCATGGAGAAAAGGTAATTGTCCACGGTGACTATGATGTTGATGGCATAACAGGTACAGCTGTTTTATACACTTTTTTATCTGAAAACGGTTGGGATGTAGATTACTACATACCAAAGCGTGTTGATAACGGTTATGGCATCCAACCTCAATTTGTTGAGGAAATTGCGCAGAAAGGCATCAAGGTTATATTGACAGTTGACTGTGGCATAACAGCTTTCGAAGCTATAGAAAAAGCCAACTCTTTGGGAATTAAAGTAGTTGTAACAGATCACCATCAACCGAAAGAAAACCTTCCAAACGCCTCAGCTATAGTAAATCCAAAAAGATACGATGATGATTATCCGTTTAAAGAATTCGCCGGTGTTGGTGTGGCGTACAAATTGATCTCAGCACTTGCTGAGAAGCTTAATATCCCTCATTCCGTTGTAGATGAGTTGCTTGATCTTGTTGCACTCGGAACTGTAGCGGATATGGTTGAATTAAAAGATGAAAACAGATATATCGTAAAAGAGGGCTTAAGAAGATTAAACAATACAGCAAAGCTTGGGATTATAAGATTACTTCAAAAATTAGGCATTGGAATGGTAAGCTCAAGGGATATAGGTTACAGAATAGCTCCAAAATTGAATGCAGCTGGGCGACTTGATTCACCAGATGATGCGTTCAAATTAATAGTAACAAAAGACGAGGCAAATGCGACAGAATTGGTTGAAATATTGCTTGGCTACAACACGACAAGACAGGGAATAGAAGCAAAAATATATAACGAAGCAATTCAGATGATTGAATCAAATGGTTTAAGTAAGTTACCTATAATCGTTGCGTATGGTTATGGATGGCATCTGGGAGTTATAGGAATTGTAGCCACAAGATTAGTTCACTTGTATAATAAACCTGTAATGGTGATTTCTGTTGAAGATGGAATAGGAAGAGGGTCAGCAAGAAGTGTTAATGGAGTTAATATAATAGAACTCTTAGAGAAATTTAGGGATATCTTCGAAGATTTTGGTGGACATACAATGGCTCTTGGATTCAGCCTTAGGGAAGAAAAGATTCCGGAATTGTTAAAAGAAATAGAAGAAAAAATTAAGGAAGAAGATGTTAGAGTAGAGCAGATAATACCAGTGGATGAAGTAATAACCGTTGACGATATAAGTGAGGAATTTTTGCAAACCATCGAACTACTGGAACCATACGGACATGGTAATCCCGAACCTGTATTCCTGATACAAAATAGTATGGTGGAGCGCTTCAAGGTTTTTGGTGAGAATGGGTATAATATAAGACTAACTTTAAAGGGAAGCAATGGTAATAATATTGAAGGGGTAGGTTTCGGATTAAAGTTTTCTTCAAGCGAACTTTACGGAGTCCAAACACAGTTTATAAGGTTGGACGTCGTTGGAAACTTGAGATCAAGCGATTCAGGACTTCAATTGAATGTTTTGGATTTTAAGATACACCATGTAAGCGATGAGGATATAGTAGATAGGGCATTTTTACACTCTTTCACAACAAATTGGAGAACTCAAAGAGAAGAAGAATACGATCACAAGCACATTGAAGATGACATTCTGCTAAGAGTAGAAAAGATTTCGGATTTGCCGAAATTGGCAAGACCAACTCTTATACGTTTCAGCGTCCAATTCAGAAATGCATTCTTTTTCGAGCTTATGCGAAGAGGAAGAGTGCTTATAATTAACCCTTCAAGTACTGAAGCTATGCATGTTTATGAAAGTTTACAGAGACACAACATAAATGGGTTGGTACTTGTCAATTCAATCAATAGACAAGAAGGCAAACATGTTGTTACAAATGCTGTATACGCTGATAAATTCATAAATGAGGAAAATGCCTTCGACTTTGTTGTTTTAAATGAAATCCAATTCCTGAGAAATTTTGATGACAAACTTTACGAGAAAATAATCTACAAATTCGGTAAGAGGGCTTTCTTTACCACTATATTCAATTTTGAAACAAATATACCGGTCTATGAAATCGAAGGAAAAACGGATTTTTCTATAGAAGATAAAAGAAATCAACCAAAATCTCTAAACAATACAGTTTCATCCTTAGTTTATCTCTTTTCATCTCACAATTCTGTTGAGGTATTTTTCAACAATTACATCAAAAAGATGTCGGCAAGAGATACAATATTTTATTCATCCCAGCTTGCACCATTTCAAAGGTTAATCATATCCAACCTTGTCAGAAAAAGAAAAATACGACGGTTAGTTTCATCGACAAACAACGATGGACTGCCGTCGTTGTTCGGAAAAGTTGAGGTACGACTTTTTGATTTTCCTTACACGTTCAGTGAAATAATAGATGCTGTAACAGGAGATGGAAGTGTCCTGCTACAGTTGAATTATTCTACACAAGATGTCGCTAAAAGGTACGAAAATTTAAAAAAGCTCTTTCCAACTTCGGAAGAGCTTGAAAGATACATTGAAGAGCTTAACATATACCTTCCGATGAAAAAAGAAGAATTCGAATCGGTACTTTCAAACTATTGTATACCAAAGGGAGTGGTGAAAAGTGTCTACAAAGACTTGGGAGGGATTTCAGAAAACATTGTTTACCCTGTGGAATTTCAACCAAAACTAATTACAAGACTAAAGGAAAGGGAAATAGAACTGAACTATTTTGAGAAGTACACATTGCAATTAGAATCACTATCTATGAAAGAGATATACAGACTTATTGAAGAAAGATACATGCATGACACAGAACTAATCGTTTAAATGGAGGATAACCATACTATGCGTATTATAGCTGTGGATTATGGAAAGAGTAAATGTGGATATGCAATCGGGGAGTTATTTGTTTCTGAAAGTGGAACAGTTAAGAAGACGGAGATCTTAAACAAAATTTCAGATTTCGACCTTGTTGTTGTTGGTCTTCCAATTTCTATGAGTGGCAATTATTCAACGCAGTCATTCGAAACCATCCGTTTCGCTTTAAGAATTCTGGATAAGGGAAAGGAAGTTCACTTTATCGACGAAAGATTAACAACGAAGATGGCAAAAACTTACTCAAAAAAGGATGATGACAGATTCAGTGCTGAACAACTACTGTTAGAATACATACAAAATCCACATGTTGCAAAGCAACTGAAACGTTCAAAAATAGTCAACGAAGAAGATGAAAGAAATAGTATTAACGCTGATTTTGCACTTATCATAAATGTACCCTTTTCCGATTTTTTCAAAGTAAAGTTTGGCATAGCTTATACAGAAGATCCGTACATAGCTTATACAATGTTCGTGAACAACATATTCGTATATCGGGTTTTTTCCGACTTTGTTGATTCGATTAAATCTACTGAAAAAATCCCGGAATGTATCATCATAAACAAAGAAAGCAAAGAATTACTCTCTTTAGGCTTATTGGATTCGTGCCGTAAAAACACTAAAATTGCGGAATTCAACGTTGTCAAAGTTAGTTAAATGAAACTCAAACTGCGTGCTCGTAGCTCAACTGGATAGAGCGTCGGACTCCGGATCCGAAGATTGCGGGTTCAAGTCCCGCCGAGCACGCCAAGTATGTTACCAAACATCAAACATTGGAAAATCTAGCAATTCAAGTTAGCAAGTTGTTAAATTTTGAAGTTGATAAACTTTCCAAAGCCTCACAATTTTTGGTTTCCAATCAAAAACTTTCAAACTAAGATCTAAAGGGGGTCTTTTGAATGGACAAACATTTAGAAGAAGTAAAAAGTAAAATTTTCGAAAAGGAGATCGACGCTTTGATTGTGCTAAATATCGAGAATTCGAACAGGGTAACAACGCGTTATCTTTCAGGTTTCACTGGAAGTTTTTCCGCCCTTTTAATTACCCCAAAAAGGCATATCATAATAACTGATTCACGATATTGGACTCAAGTAAAGCACGAGAGTAATTTCGAGCTTGTGAAATACACACCACCAAGAACATTTTTAGAGACTGTTGCAGAGTTAATCAACACACTTGAGCTAAGAAAGATAGCAATTGAGAAAGACCGAATATCAGCAGGCTACTTCGAAACTTTGAGTTCAAAAGTCAATGCACAATTCGAAGATGTTTCAAATTTGATTCTTGATGTTAGAGCAAAAAAGAGTGAAGAAGAGATAGAAAAAATAAAAATTGCCGTTGAGATTGCTGAAAATGCTTTTAAAAGAATGCTTGAAATAGTTAAACCTGGTATGAAAGAATATGAATTATCCGCTTTCTTAGAATATCAGATGAGACTACTTGGTGCGGAAGATGTCGCTTTCGAAAGTATTGTGGCTTCAGGATATCGCGGTGCTTTGCCACATGGAAAAGCAACGGACAAGGTCATCGAAAAAGGAGAACCTGTTGTTGTAGATTGGGGCGCAAGATATCAAGGATACAATAGTGATTTAACAAGGGTATTTTGCATTGGTGAAGCCCCAGAAAAGGTCAAAGAAGTTTATAAGATAGTTTACGACGCTCAACAAAAAGCACTTGAGATAATAAAGGCTGGAATCACTGGAAAAGAAGTTGATTCAGTTGCTAGAAACCACATAAACGAACTTGGCTACGGAGAATTCTTTGGTCATGGTTTAGGACACGGAATTGGTTTAGAGGTTCACGAAAATCCAAGCCTAAGTTATCGATACGACAAACCACTCGAATCCGGGCACGTTGTGACGGTCGAACCTGGTATATATCTTGAAGGTGAGTTTGGTATAAGGATCGAAGAGGATGTCGTTGTGAGAGAAAACGGTTGTCAAATTTTAACCACTCTTACAAGAGAACTTATAATCGTTTGATATTCAGTTTAGATAAGCAAATAGAGAATAAGGTGAATTTAAAGGATGGCTAAACAAAAGAAAGACAATTTAGGACGTGAGTTATCAAAGATCAATGTAGTATCTAATTTTGGCTTTACAATAATAAGTAACATAATAGTAGGCATCATTTTAGGTTTATTTTTCGACAATATCTTTGGAACAAAAAAAATATTTTTGATAATCTTTACATTTCTCGGAACGGCGGCAGGTATTTACAACGGCATAAAATACATACTGAAAGAAGTCGAAAAATATGAGAGAGAAGAGAAGAAAAAGTAAGTATTTTTTTAGTTATCGAAATTCAAAAGCATTCCAAGAACTCAAGAAAATGGCAAAGGATGACAGCTTCCAAGAGAATAATTCACAAACAGCCCCACACTTAGATAAGATAGAGTTCTTTCTCCCATCCAAGCTCGTTTTTAACAAAGAGCTTAAAGAAGAAATTGTAAAACTGTTCTTCAAGATGTTGAGATATTTTCTGCCAATTTTAGGTGTGGAGTTTTTAATATTCTTAGTGTTAAAGTTATGGAGCGCATTACTTGGACTTTTTATGGGCTCAATAGCAGCGTTCTTAGGGTTAGTACTACTTGTCAAAAGTTACAAAAGTTATGGTATAATAACCTTAGGCACATTTAAGGTTCCAAAGGCATATGGATTAAGATATTTACTTTATGCTTCTATTTTTCTTTTGGTTGCTATTCTTTCTACAGATCCCGTGTGGGGTATAATTGGTACCTTCATAGGAATGATAAATCTCAAGATAGTGATCTTTCTTTTTTCGTGGAGGTGGTAGACTTTGGAAAGAAAAAGAATGAGCAACAAAGCTAAAATTCAGTTGATTATATTCTTGCTTGCATACTTTGTTGTTGGAATATTAAATGTGAAATTAGGAGGGCTACCACCAACTCCTGCTGAAGCATTAAAAAATGTTGCAAATAGATGGATAGTAGGACCTTCCTCTGGTCCGTGGTATACTCGCATTAATCCAATGACAATTATTATGTCATGGGTTGTCATAGGGTTAATAATTTGGTTTGCAAGATCAGTAAACAAAGACTACTCTATTGTTCCCTCCAAAAAGCAATCATTCGCTGAATCATTAATGGAATTTGTTTACGACATTGTTCAAAGTAGTATCCCAGACGAACGATATGCACGAATAACTTTTAAGCTAGCAATGACTCTCTTCATCTATATCGCTGTCTCAAATTTGATCGGTGGTTTCATACCTGGAATCTCTGTAGATGTTTCAAAGACAATTTTGGAAAACGGAGAAGTAGTAAGAAACGTTAAGTTTATTTTGTTCAGTGACACATGGTTTCCACCAACTGCCGATCTTAACACTAATTTAACATACGCAGTTATGGTATTTATAATAAGCCAGTACTTTGGAATTAAAGTGAAGGGGATTAAAGCGTGGTTGAAAGGGTTTCTTGAACCAGTTCCTATTTTGTTACCTATGAATATTATCGGCGAGCTTGCAAAACCAGTTTCGCATTCGTTACGTTTGTTTGGAAATATAACAGGTGGTGGGATACTTGTCTTAACATTAAGCTACTTTGTTAAATACATGTTCTTACCACCATTTTTGTGGGGATACTTTGGTATATTCTCTGGTTTAATTCAGGCATTTGTCTTTTCTACACTTACAATTGCGTACATTTCTTCTCAGGTAGCATGAATAAAACATTATCACTTAAGGGGAGGTATAAACTATGGATCAAGAAAGCGTAAAAATTCTTGCGGATGCTATTGTAACAGCAGGTAAAGCCATTGGAGCAGGACTTTGCATGGGACTTGGTGCCATTGGTCCCGGTGTTGGTGAAGGTCATGTTGGTGGGCACGCGATGGATGCAATTGCAAGACAACCAGAACTTACAAACGTTATAGTTACAAGGATGTTGTTGGCAGACGCAATAGCCGAAACAACAGGTATATACTCGCTTCTAATAACGTTCCTTATACTTTTCGCTCTGTGAGGCGATTTTCATGGATTTTTTCGAAATTAATTTAACTGCTGTAATGCAGTTAATGAGTTTTGGTTTCCTTCTTTGGATGCTGAATAAACTTTTGTATAAACCCTTTTTTTCTATGATGGAAAAGAGGCGTGAGAAAATAGAAAATGAACTATCCGAAGCAGAAAAAATTAGAAAACAAGCAGATGAAATGAGGAAACAAGCGGAAGAGGAACTAAAAAGTGCAAGAACAAAGGCTGATCAAATTATCTCTTCAGCCAATTCAGAAGCTGATAAAATAATCCAGCAGGCAAAACTAAAAGCGCAAAAAGAAGCAGAAAAAATACTGGAAAATGCTCAGCTTGAAATAGAAAGGCAAAAACAGGAAGTATTATCACAAATTCAAACTATTGCCACAGAACTTGCCATAAATTTGGCAATGAAGGTGCTCAAAGGTACTCTTGATGAAAAGGCGAAACGTGAATACCTTACAAAAGTCATAAAGGAGTATGAAAAATGATTTACTCTTCGCTGGCAAGTAAATATGCGGTAGCACTTTACAATGTTTCAAAGAGAAACGGTAAGACGGAAAAATACAAAAACCTATTACAAAACCTTGCAGATATCTACGAACCACTGTCTACTTATTTGAACAACCAAGCATTGAAGCCTGAGAGGCGTGTCCAAGTAATTTTGGAAGTAATGGGTACGTTAGGTATTGAAGTTGATGAAGTATTTCAAAAATTTATGTATATTCTTATTGCCAACAAAAGAATTAAGTACATTAAGCAAATAGTTTCATTTTTTGAATACACAATCCTTGATGAGAGCGGATTAATACCTGTGAATCTTACATCTGCCACCTCTTTATCTGCAGAAGAAGAAGCATTATTGTCAGAGTTCGTAAATAAATATACTGGGAGAAAGCCTGTGTTTAAGGTAAACATAGATGAAGAACTTTTAGCTGGTGTAATCATAGAATTTGCAGGCAAGACTTTTGATGTGAGTTTAAAAGGAAGGTTAAACAACATAGCTAGAAACGTGCTTATTAAAAGAAAGGGGTGATACCTTGAGATTAAACCCTGGAGAAATAGTAAGAGTACTTGAGAGCAAAATTTCGGATTATAAGGAAGAAATAAGACTTGAAGATACCGGAAAGGTAATTCAAGTTGGGGATGGTATAGCAAGAGTATATGGCTTAAACAACGTCATGGCAAATGAAATGGTGGAGTTTGTTGAGACAAACACAAAAGGTCTTGCATTTAATTTGGAAGAAGATAATGTAGGCATAATAATACTTGGTGAGTACAAAGATATAAAAGAAGGACATACGGTTAGAAGATTGAATAAGATTATGGAAGTTCCCGTTGGTGAAGCACTTTTGGGACGCGTGGTTAACCCACTTGGTGAGCCTATCGATGGATTTGGTCCCATTGATTCTAAGCAAACAAGGCCTGTAGAATTCAAAGCACCTGGAGTAATTTATCGAAAGCCGGTTGACACACCTTTACAAACGGGTCTAAAGGTTATAGACTCTCTTATTCCCATTGGACGTGGGCAAAGAGAATTAATAATAGGTGATAGACAAACCGGAAAGAGTGCAATTGCTATAGATACAATTATAAATCAAAAAGGAAAAGGTGTTTTTTGTATTTACGTTGCAATAGGACAAAAAGCTTCGGCAATTGCAAGAATCGTTGAGAAATTGCGCCAAACCGGTGCAATGGAGTACACTACCGTGGTTGTTGCATCGTCTTCGGATCCAGCAACTTTGCAATATTTGGCTCCATACGCAGGTTGTGCTATGGGTGAATATTTCATGTTTAATGGAAAAGATGCACTTGTTGTATACGACGATCTATCAAAGCACGCTGTTGCCTATAGGCAGATTTCATTGCTTCTGAGAAGACCACCAGGAAGAGAAGCATACCCTGGTGATGTATTTTATCTTCATTCAAGACTTCTTGAAAGGGCAGCACGATTGAATGAAAATTACGGTGGTGGCTCGTTAACCGCACTACCAATAATAGAAACGCAGGCAAATGACATTTCCGCATACATTCCAACGAATGTTATTTCTATTACTGATGGACAAATTTATCTTGAACCTGGATTATTTTACGCCGGTCAAAGACCCGCTGTTAATATAGGACTTTCAGTATCGCGTGTTGGAGGTGCTGCTCAAATAAAAGCCATGAAACAAGTAGCGGGGTCTTTGAAACTTGATCTTGCCCAGTATCAAGAACTTGAAACATTTGCTCAATTTGCCACAGAACTTGATCCAACAACACAAGCTCAAATAACCCGAGGTCAAAGGCTGATGGAGCTTATGAAACAACCTCAATATAGTCCTATGGAAGTTGAAGAACAAATAGTGGTTCTATTTGCGGGTGTTAATGGTTATCTTGATGATTTATCGTTAAATTTGGTGAAACCGTTTGAAGAAGGATTACTCAAGTTTTTCAAAGACAAATATTCTGACATTCTTGAAGAAATAAGAGTTGGTAAACAGTTGACAAAAGAATTGGAGGCAAAGCTGCACGGAGTGATAAAGGAGTTTAAAGAAGAGTTTCTTAAAACATACGGGAAGTGATAGTGCATGAGTCGTGGCAAGTTACTGCAGATCAAAAGAAGGATAAATGCAACACAGTCCTTAAAAAAAATCACAAAAGCTATGGAAATGGTTTCAACTGCTCAAATCAAAAAAGTCGAAAAAAGGCTTCAGATGGCACGCGAATTTTTAAACGAAACCAGGAATATTGTTGAAAAAGTTCATTTTGACGTAAAGCATCCGTTTATCACTGGAGAGGGTAAAAGCGCGATAGTTGTAATTGGGACTGACATGGGTTTGTGCGGTTCTTTTCCTTCCGAATTATCAAAAAAAGCTTCAAGTTTGATAAAGAAGGAAAGCTTCGATTATATTTATCTAATTGGTGCAAAAATTGTTCCAGTTTTCAGAAAGAACGAAAAGGTTGCAAGGATATATGAACATTCCTACGATACACCAACTTTCGAATTTACTCAAACGGTTGTAAATGATCTCGTTTCAAACAATATATCTTCAGTAAAGGTAGTGTACGGGAGATTCAAAAATAAACTTGCTCAGGTACCTGATGTTTTTCAACTTGTACCATTTGTAAGAAGTGAGTCAAATCTTCAAGGAGATAGATATGAGTTTGAGCCACTCGAAGACGAATTTCAAATAAGGCTTATAGAATTTTATGCAGCAAGTGTTTTGTTCTCTCTTGCGTTTGAAACAAAAATCAGCGAACTTTACGCTCGACAAAACGCCATGCGCAATGCAACAGAAAATGCTGAAGAGGTTGTTAGGCTACTTACAATTGAATACAACAAGGCAAGACAAGCTTCTATAACACAAGAGCTTATTGAAATAGTTACTGGTGCAGATGCGCTTAAAGAAGAATAATACTTATACGTGGATTTTTAATACCACGGTTAAAGGGAGTGAGATAAGTGTCTAAAAAGTCCATCGGAAAGATTGTAAGAATAATAGGTCCTGTCGTAGACGTTAAATTTTCTGAAGGCGAGTTACCTGATATATACGATGCGCTCGTTGTAATAAACCCTCAGACTGGAAAAAAACTTGTTCTTGAAGTTGAGCAACTGATAGGTGATAACACAGTCAGAACTGTTGCCATGGATAGCACGGATGGACTTGTTCGAGGAATGGAAGTTGAGAATACCGGTGAACCTATTAAGGCTCCTGTTGGACGTGGCGTGCTTGGTAGAATGATAAATGTTATAGGTGAACCTATAGACGAAAGAGACGAACTTAAGGAAGTAGAATACTGGGCTATACATAGACCAGCACCATCAATGGCAGAGCAAAAGACAGAAATAGAAATTCTCGAAACAGGTCTTAAAGTTATAGACTTACTCGCACCATTTCCAAAAGGTGGAAAAATAGGGTTCTTTGGTGGAGCTGGTGTGGGTAAGACTGTACTTGTCATGGAGATGATAAGAAACATAGCAATTGAACATAAAGGGTTTTCAATGTTTGCAGGTGTTGGTGAGCGAACAAGGGAAGGAAACGATTTGTACCTTGAAATGCAAGAAGCAGGTGTTTTAGACAACACAGTGCTTGTTTTTGGTCAGATGAACGAGCCTCCTGGAGCAAGATTTAGAGTTGCACTTACTGCCTTAACAATCGCAGAGTATTTCCGCGATGTTGAAGGTAGAGATGTGTTACTATTCATAGACAACATATTCCGATTTGTTCAAGCAGGTAGTGAAGTGTCCGCATTGCTTGGAAGAATGCCGTCAGCGGTTGGTTATCAACCAACATTATCAACGGACATGGGTGAATTGCAAGAAAGAATAACTTCGACAAAACGCGGATCAATTACTTCAGTTCAAGCAATTTACGTACCGGCAGACGACATAACGGACCCTGCACCAGCAACAACATTTACACATCTCGATGCAACTATAGTCCTTTCAAGGCAGCTTGCTGCACTAGGTTTATATCCAGCGGTTGATCCTCTTGATTCTACATCAAAGATACTCGATCCAAACATAGTCGGAAAAGAGCATTACGAAGTAGCAAGGGGTGTCCAAGAAGTACTACAAAGGTATAAAGACCTACAAGACATAATAGCTATATTGGGTATGGAAGAACTTTCAGAAGAAGACAAACTAATAGTCCAAAGAGCAAGAAAAATACAAAGGTTTCTCACACAGCCAACCCACGTCGCAGAACGATTCACAGGTATGCCAGGAGTTTACGTCCCAGTGAAAGAAACTATACGCGGTTTTAGAGAAATACTTGAAGGAAGATACGATGATTTACCAGAAGCAGCATTTTACATGGTTGGAACAATTGACGAAGCTGTGGAAAAAGCTAAGAAACTCACTCAAGCTGCAATTATATGATATAATATGTATATTGGGTAGTGGGAAGTTCTCACTACCCGTTAGTTTACATAAAGTAAAACTTCCAAGAAGATATAGTATAAAAAAACACCATCGGGAGTGTGTTTAAGATGAAAATAAAAATAGTAACACCTTATAAAATAATACAATTTAGTAACGCAAGGTTACTTGTTTTTAAAACAGTTGAAGGTGAAATGGGAATACTTGATAAAAGGGCACCAATTATAGCCAAGCTCTCTGTAACTGATGTAAGGATAAAGACAGATGAGGGCGAAGAAAAGTACAAAGTTGTAGACGGCTTTATACATTGTGATGGCAATAGCAACGTTGTTATCTTAACAGAAGAAGTTGGAAAACCCGAAGAATTTGACCCACATAAGTATCTTGGTGATGTTGAAAAATTACACCAATGAGTTTAGTTAGCACTCACATTAGGGGTGAAGGATATTGAAGAACGCTATAGTTATCGATAGCACCACAAAACTTAGAAATGATTTTTTGAATGAAATCTCCGATAAGGTTGATGTCAGAATTGTTCCCGTACGTGTCTATATAAACAACGAGGAGTTTGAAGATTCCGATGAGTTATCTGAACGTATAGTTGAAGCGATAAAGAACAAGGAAAAAGTTGAGACTTCCCTACCAAATATAAGTACTGTTGAAAGTGTATTTGAAGAACTTTCGAAGAAATATGACCGTGTATACGTTTTGTCCGTTTCTTCGCTACTAAGTGGGACATACAGTCTTTTTAGCACAATAGCAAGCAAATACGAGAATATATTGGTATTCGACTCAAAAACTGTAAGCATTCAGAATACTTATATATTTGAAAGAATGGTTTTAGATATTTTAGATGGCAAGAATCTAGAAGAGGATGATATAATATCATATAGAGATGACTCATTATTCTTAATATCGGTCTTCAATTTAGAACAGTTACACAAAAGTGGACGAATTGGTAAGGTAGTATCACTCATAGGTCAAATGATACATATTAAACCTATCTTAACAATTGCACGAACAGGTGAAGTTGAACTTGTAGATAAGACTCTAAGCAAGAAAAAAATCCTGGACGTACTTAACAAAAGAATTGGTGATTTTATTGAAAAATCTAAAAATGATAACAACACAAAGTATATTCTCTATGCAGCTGTAGGACTTGAGGAATACAAAGATTATGTGTACGAAGTTTCCAAAAATTATAATTTGAAACCTAAATTTTTGGATGTTGGGCCGGCAATTACAGCTCATGTGGGATTAGATGCTTTTGGAGTAGTCGTTGGAAAGTTGTAATTCTTTTTAATACAGCAGAGGTGAGAGTAAATATATGAAAAATATTTACGTCTTTGACAGTTCGGCTGACTTTCAGGAAGGTTTTGATTTTGGTGTTCCAACGGATATAATTCCGCTGAGGGTATATGTAGACGAAAAGGAATACATTGATAAATTAACTATCACAAATGAGGAATTTTACACAAAATGTTTGAATGGTTCAAAAGTATCCACTTCGCAACCCAATGTTGAATTGATAACAGAGAAATTAATTAAACACTCAAGAAATTACGAAAATGTCTATGTGGTTACAATATCAGAAAAATTAAGCGGTACGCATGAGTCAATAAAAACTATAGTTCAAAACAACAAGTTGAAAAATGTCACCGTGCTCGATTCCAAAAGTGGTAGTGTAAAAACTACTTATATTCTTTACAGAGTTATCCAAGCTGCCGAGAATGGACTCAAAGTAACGCAAGAATTGGTAGATAAATTTGTGAAAGAGAGCCTTTTGATTTTTACCGTAACATCTTTAGAATATCTTGAAAAGGGTGGGCGTATAGGAAAGGCTAAAGCACTCTTAGGAAAGCTACTGCGAATAAAACCTATATTGTCCACCGATGAGGAAGGTTACACAGTTTCCCTTGAAACTTCGAGGACAATAGAAGGATGCATTGAAAAAATGCGAGATTTGGCTTTAAATTTCTCGAAGAGTATAGATAATCCCATAACTATAGGCGGTTACGGCACAGTTTCAATGAAACCTCACTTAGATAAGCTGCTCAATGGATTCAAAGTGCATTCTATCGCACGCATAGGACCGGCAATAGCCGCTCATGTGGGACCAGAGGTGTTTGGTTTAGTGATAGGAAGGGGGTTTTAGTTGATGATAAAAGATTATTTAAACACCATAGTTGATGAAGCATCTTCAAAAGATTTTATTATTTTTGAATCTTTGTTATTCTCCATTGGTTTTGTGCTTTCCATTATATCGAACGCTTTCTTCTTTATTGATCATGTTGCTGTGAAGGTTTTTATAGGTATTGCAAACACTGCTTTTTTCATAGGAGTGATAGGCTTATCAATAGTAATAAGCAAATGGTTCAAAGGAGTAGATGATAAACTTTACGCACTGTCAAACCTTTACATAACTTTTATGATAATATTTGCATTCACAGGATACTTTGTGCCATTTTTGTTCTTAGTGACAACTGCTCTTTTGGTTTCTTTATTCCTAACTACAAAAAGATTTATTCTTTCAGAAGAAAAATTGATGATTGGAAAATTGGTAACCTACTTTCTCATCACTTTGTCTTTCTATACTATGGAGCTTGTGACTGAGCTTAACGAAGAAATCACTCGGAGGTGATTTTATGGAAGTCAGAACATTTTCTAAAGGTTTTGAACTAACAGATGCCATGGTAAGTTATTTGGAAGAAAAACTTGAGAAAGTCAAGAGAGCGCTTGGAACGTTTTCAAATCGGACGGATATAAACATCGAGGCACGGTTTGATAAGGATGGTCCATACTACGCGTTACTTCTCAAAACTCACATAAATGGTAAGGACATTGTTGTTCAAGAAAAAGCTAACGATGTTTACGGTGTAATGGATAGTGCAGTGGATAGTTTTGAAAAGTCGATCAAAAAAGAAAGAGAATTTTACAAATCTTACCACAAATCAAATGTAAAAAGCGCAGTAGAAGTGTTGGCAGAAGAATTAAAGCCAAGATATGAGTTAGAGGAAGAAGAGGACAAAATTGATAGTGTAAAAAGAATATTCTTGGCGAATGTTTCTTTAGAAGAAGCCTTAGCACAAATGGAAGTAATGAACCACGCCTTCTTTGTTTTCAGAAACGTGGATACTGGCGAAATTAACATGCTTTATAGGAAAAATGGCAAGTACGGACTTATTGAGTTTCAAGATTAAAAAAATACTCAAAATACTTCACTTACATAGTTCAAGTGCCCCAATGGGGGCACTTGACTTTTTTTTTGTAAGGATATATCATTAAATTGGTAATCGTGAAAATTATAACATAATCTTCGATTTGGATATGTAGTTCAAGAGAGGTTAAGAACATGGACAAAGAAGAAGTCAACAGTAAGTATGTTATTAGCGTATGTTTTGGAAGTTCATGTCATCTAAAAGGTGCTTTCGCGATTGCTGAGAGAATCAAAAAATTTCTAAAAGAACATAACTTAGAAAATAAATTTGAGC
This sequence comes from Fervidobacterium sp., assembly GCA_026419195.1. NCBI lineage: Bacteria > Thermotogati > Thermotogota > Thermotogae > Thermotogales > Fervidobacteriaceae > Fervidobacterium > Fervidobacterium sp. Next base: position 236,968 of record JANZZV010000001.1, on the reverse strand, counting down.
TAAGAGGTGCTCTGTGCATGGGACAGTGCACAAATAGTGTGAATATTACAATAAGTGGTGAAACTGTTTCTAATTTAAGCACCGACAAGTTGGAGGAACTTGATTTTGTACTTACTAAACTAATTTTGAACAAAGGTGATAATTATGACATCAAGTAGATATATATTGTCAAACGAAGCAAATTGTAAGTACTGTTATAAATGTCTGAGAAATTGTCCTGTTAAGGCTATCAGTTTCAAAGATAACTACTCTTACGTAATAGAAGAAGAATGTGTTATCTGTGGGACGTGTGTGAATATTTGTCCTCAAAAGGCAAAGAACTATAGAAAAGATCTTGAAAGGTTCAAAATACTTTTGAATAAGCCATTTGTTGTATCTGTGGCACCTTCATTTTTCGGCAATTTTTCAAATCCCTTCAAAATCTTAGGTGCCATTAAAACTTTGGGAGCTGTGCACATATCTGAAACAGCTGTTGGTGCTGAGTTTGTTACTCAGGAATACAAGAAAATTTATGATAATTCTAATAAAGTTTTCATAACAACTTCTTGTCCAGTTGTTACAAAGCTTGTGGAAGTTTATTTTCCAAAATTTGTTCAAAATTTATTTCCCGTTGTATCACCTGCAATTGCCCACGCAAAGTTTTTAAATTACCTTTTTGGAGATATTCCAAAAATTTTTATAGGTCCTTGCATAGCTAAAAAAGAGGAACTTGATGATTTTTACGATGCAGTCCTAACATTTGAAGAACTGAATTATCTTATAAAAACCTTGCCCATGGATATTACCAACTGTCAAGAAAAAGTACCTGATCCACCGTATCCACAACGAACAAGGAGATATCCTATATCAGGCGGTATCTTATTTTCGGCAAGTGAAGATGTTTTCAGACATGTGGTCCTGGAGGGAACAAGAAACATTATGGAATTTCTTGAGAAGTTTGAACCTGTAGATCATGAAAAGATAATAGTGGAAGCCTCAGCATGTATAGGCGGGTGTTTGAATGGTCCCACTTCTGATAACAGTGTGAGTTTATTAGAAAAGCGCAGAAGGCTTGAGCGAGCAACACAAATAATGCACAATCTAGAACCGAAAAGAAATCTGAACGCAGCAATCTACAATTTGGTTTTGAAAAAGCATTTCACACAAAAGTATAACGAACCTCAAGTTCCAGCTGATGAAGTAGAAAAAATACTGATATCTATGGGGAAAACTTCTGTGGATAAAGAACTTAACTGTACAGGATGTGGCTATGAAACTTGCCGTGACAAGGCAAAGGCAGTTTACCTCGGTAAAGCAGAAAAGGAAATGTGCTTCGCGTACTTGATAGAAAAAGTATCATCAGTCTCAAACAAGGTAGTTGATGAATCACCAAATGCTATAGTTATATTTAAAGATGACAAAATATTGTACATAAACGCTTCTGCAAAGGAATTGTTCAGATATTACTCAAATGATACGATACTTCAAATATCTGAACGAATTTACAACGAACCGGAACGCGTACAAGAGTTGTACATAAACGGTAAGAAGATGTATTTCTATCCAAAGACATTTCAATTACCAGATGAAAGTGGAAATGTTGTTTTGTTTGTCGATATTACTGAGATGGTGATACAAAGAGAAAGAATGGATAATCTGAAAAGAAGAACAATAGAGAAAATAGAAGAAGTATTGAACAACCAGATGAAACTCGCTCAAGATATTGCTAGTTTGCTTGGTGAGTCAATAGCACAGACAAAGTCACATTTCTTAGAATTTAAAAAACATATGGGGGAAGATAATGCTGACGTGTGATATACATTATGCACAGAAAAATAAAACTGGTGAAGAAGTGTGCGGTGACACAGTGAAATTCAAAAAGAGTGAGCTTAAAACGGTTATAAGTGTTTCCGATGGACTTGGAAGCGGGATAAAGGCAAGCATTCTTTCAACACTAACTGCCTCAATGTCAACAACTATGGTTTTCAATAACGTACCGATAGACGAAGTTTTTAGATCTATACTTTCGACGCTACCAATTTGCAAAGTACGTGGGATTAGCTATGCAACCTTGGCTACATGTGAAATTGATCACAGTTCTGGAATTTGCAATATATACGAGTACGATTTTCCGGTGGTATTAGTTTATAGAAACGACGATGCACTGGAAACTGACAAAGAATTGTCTGAGATAGAAGGAAGAAAGGTTTATAAATCTTCTTTTGTAGTCCAACCTGGTGATGTGATATTCCTGATGACTGATGGAATAACGCAAGCCGGCATGGGTACAAAACGTTACCCATTTGGATTTGGTATTGAAAACGTAAGAATTGAGTTGAAAAACTTGATAAAGCACAAAGTGGATCTTTCAAGTGTAGTAGAACACTTAGTCAGGTTGGCTGAAGCCCTTGACAAAGGAACAAAAGGGGATGATGCAACTGCCTGTGCAATTAAGGTAAGGGAAAGACGAAATCTAACGATAATGGTAGGACCTCCGGAAAGAAAGGAACATGATGAAATAGTAGTTAGAAAACTTATAGAATCCGAAGGAAAGAAAGTCATATGTGGCGGTACTACCAGTCAGATAGCTGAAAAAGTACTCGGTCGAAAGGTGGAAATAGATTTCTCAAGCATCTCCCAGATTTCCCCTCCGATTGGGTATATGGAAGGTGTAGATTTAATCACAGAAGGTATAATCACACTCACACAAGTCTTCAGATATTATGAGTCCCAGACAACAGAGGTAGGCATAGGTGCACAAAAACTTGTTGACATGTTTGAAGAATCTGATATAATCACATTTCTTGTGGGTAGAGCTATCAACCCAGCCCATCAAAATCCTCTGTTTTCTCACGATATATCGCTTAAATTCAGACTCATTCACGATATAGGCTCGATATTGCAAAAGAAAGGAAAGATAGTTAACATTGAGTATTATTAAGGTATTGACCAATATTCTTATTTAGGTACAAACATTTTGCAATATAGTCAACGTAACGGAGTGCTCTTAGCACTTCGTTTTTTATTGTCAAATTCTTCCTATAGCAATGTTCAATAACCATGGTATAATGATTTGATAGATCCATACAAGAGGGAGTGACTATTCGATGTTTGGAGAATACATCCAAAAAATAGATGAAGAAATGAGTAGACTCTGTGCAGAACTCATAAGTCTTACTCCAAACGAAATAAAACCTGCAGTTGTTGAATTTCAAAAATTTGTATTAAGACCAGGCAAAAGAATTCGCCCACTGCTTTTACTTTTATCTTATACTGGTTATAATGGCGAACGTATAGATGACGCTTTTTTACTTGCATGCCTGGTCGAATTAATGCATTCGTTTTTGTTAATTCACGATGATATAATAGACAAATCTGACTTAAGAAGAGGTGAACCCACACTACACAAAGTTTACGAGAAGCTTTACGACTCACCAAAACTTGGTACTGACGTAGCAATCGTTATAGGAGATATAGTAGCTTTTTTTGTGTTCGGAATGATTTCAAAACTCGGTCTTAAAGAAGCGACGCTGAAAAGACTAATAAGCGATTTTTCAAAATGTTACATTAACACTGGTTTTGGACAATTACTCGATGTTTTGAGCGCAAATAGAATAAGTGTATATGGATTATCGACAAACATTCCCGAAAAAATAAGTGAATTAAAAACTGCGTATTACACTTTTGTGTATCCCATGTTATTTGGTTACCTTCTGACAGAAAAGGAAGACAACAGCGAGTTAGAAAAAATAATTACAACCGGAAAACTCGCTGGTATAGCGTTTCAATACAAAGACGATATAATAGGTGTATTTGGTGGAGATGCAAAGACTCTAAACGACTTATCTGAAGGAAAATTTACACTTTTGGTTAAGAGAACATATGAATTACTCAGTGATGACAAAAAAGAAATCTTCAAAGAAAAAATATCAAAACCAAACAAGTCCTTGGAAGATTTAGAGTTTTTGAAAAATCTAATCGTGACATCTAAAGCTGTTGAGAGTGTCAAAGAATGTATAAATCAACTAAAGGAAGAAAGCATAAAAACTTTGGACCTACTGAGTATAAAACAACCTGAAAAGGGATATTTGAAAGAATTGTTTTCAAAGGCTCTTGAAATTCCAAAAATTGAGTTCTAAAATCGTTAGATAAAAAGTATGGGACCTAAATACCACATAAGTTAGAATCCCAAGAGGTGAAAATATGGCAGATTTTCCGCTGCAATACAAGAACCCATCCGCATCTGTAAAGTTAAAAACTAAGAGGGGTTATCCGAGGTTGGGAGCCACACCTGATGAAACAGGTGTTAACTTTGCAATCTTTTCAAGAAATGCCACAAGTGTTACACTCGAGCTATTTCAAAATTACTACGATCTAACACCTTCGCACATTTTTGAACTTGACCCTGTGAAGAATAGAACAGGTGATATATGGCATATATACGTTTATGGTGTAGGACATGGTCAATATTATGGATGGAGGGTAGATGGTCCTTATGATCCGATAAATGGTAAGCGGTTTAATAAAAATAAACTTTTGATAGACCCTTATGCAAAAGCAATCACGACGTTCTTTGACTGGAATGATGATGCAGTGTATGGATATGACAGGAGATCACCATTACAAGATCTTTCATTTTCTACACTTGATTCTGCAGTCAGTATGGTGCGTTCAATAGTGATCGATGATTCAAAATACGATTGGGAAGATGACAAGCAGCTGCATATTCCATGGAATGAAACAATTATCTACGAGATGCATGTCAGATTATTTACCATAAGTCCAACATCAAATGTAAAATTTCCAGGTACATTCTTAGGTATAATAGAAAAACTTGATCATCTAAAAGAACTGGGTGTTACAACAATAGAATTAATGCCAATTTTTGAGTTTAACCTCAATTCTAACCCAAATGTTAACCCGATAACAGGTGAGCGTCTCAAAGACGTATGGGGGTACAATCCTCTCAACTTTTTTTCCGTCACAGGTAATTACTCGGTAGGTCTTAAACTAGGTGAACAAGTGTTTCTTTTTAAAGATTTTGTGAAAGAACTACACAAAAATGGATTTGAAGTAATATTAGATGTTGTTTACAATCACACAGGTGAAGGAGGGGAAAAAGGTCCCACTCTATGTTTCAAAGGTATTGACAATGAAATATATTACATGCTCGATCCAAAAAACAAGCGCTACTATTTAAATTACTCTGGTTGTGGAAATACACTTAACTGTAATCACCCAGTTGTTAAAGAAATGATCATTGATAGTTTGAGATATTGGGCAACAGAAATGCATGTTGATGGATTCAGATTTGACCTTGCATCCATACTTGGACGTACTCCTGATGGACGTTGGATTGGTGACCTATCATTACTAAAAGACATCGCTGAAGATCCAATAGTTGGGAAATTAAAATTAATAGCTGAAGGTTGGGATGCTGCAGGTGGATATCATCTTGGATTATTCCCTGAAGGCTGGGCAGAGTGGAATGGAAAATACAGAGACTGCATTAGAAGATTCGTTAGAGGTGATAATGGAATAATACAAGAACTGATGTTTAGAATATCTGGAAGTCCAGATTTGTATGCAAATAGAAAACCACACGCAAGTATAAATTTTATAACTTGTCACGATGGTTTCACAATGAGAGATCTCGTGTCTTACAACCAGAAACACAACGAAGCAAACGGTGAAAACAACAAAGATGGTAGCGATGAAAATTTTAGCTACAACTACGGAGTTGAAGGAGATACAGATGATCCAAATATTTTGAAAATCAGAAAGCAGCAGATAAAAAATTTCTTTACAATTCTGATGGTATCTCACGGCACACCAATGATACTCATGGGTGATGAAATGTTTAGAACTCAGAAAGGCAATAACAACGCGTACTGTATAGACGATGAAACAACCTGGGTTGATTGGAAGTTGAAAGAGGAACACAGGGATCTATTTGAATTTGTAAAGAAAATAATAAATTTCAGAAAAGAACATCCTGCTTTAAAACGAGAGCATTTTTTTGAAAAGCAAGATAAATTCGGTAATAAAATAACGGATATAACTTGGCATGGCATAAATCCATTTGAACCAGACACAGGGTACTTCTCGCACTCAATCGCGTTCATGATATCAGGATTCCATCCAATAAGCGGGGTACAATTCGACAATGATATTTATGTTATACTAAATCAATGGAAAGAGCCTTTAAGGTTTATACTACCCCCACTATACGCAAAAAGTTGGTACAGAGTAGTTGATACTTCTGTGGACTATCCAAACGATTTCTTGCAAGATCCAGAACCTGTTGGTGGTTATTACATAGCAAGACCGTACAGTAGTGTTATACTTATATCTAAATAACAAGTCACATGAGGTGGTAAGATGAGTACACTGATTGCAATTTTGACTATAATAACTGGATCTTACTTATCAACAAGACTTGATAACCTTTTGATTTCACGTTTAACTGTTGCAGGTTTTCTTATAATAACCGGCTTTTTAGTACGAAATCCGATACTGTCAATATTTTTAACTATCTTACTATTATTTTCTAAAACATTACACTCACCTATAAAAAAAGATGTGATAAAAGATCTTCAATCCTACCTTTTCAATAAATTAATGGTCAGAAACCAAACATACCTAATGCTTGTCTTCACAGGAGGAATCTTTCTTGGTTTGTCGTTACCTGCCGTGAAAAACTACCCAGTGACTATAAGCATCTTCATTGTGCTCACAACGCTACTGATATACTTAGTCGAATATTCGAATAAGAAGAGCTTTGAAGAAAAAATAAGAAAATTCCAAAAAACGTCCGACCACTTAGAAGCTTTAAAAGAAGCATTTGAATTGATGTCACCTTTTAAACAAATAAACACAGAAGAGTTAATCAAAAACAGGTTAGAAGTTTGGAAAAACTACAATCAAAAACAGGCAAGCAAAAATTAGATGTTATTAAATTCAACACTCTACGATAAATTCCATTTCAACGGTAGCATTTTTTGGTAAACTTTGAACACCAACAGTACTTCTTGCTGGATAATTCTCTGTATAAGACTTAAAGAATTCTTCATACGCTTCATTTATCTTCGAGAATTCATCAAGTTTTGTTGTAAATACTGTTGTTTTTACAACATGTCTTGGAGAAAGTCCGATCTGTTCTAACATAACCAAAAGATTCTCTAAAATTTGCTTTGTTGCTTTCGCAATATCGTTTGTAACCACTTCACCTGTTTCTGGTATTATTGGAAGTATGCCGGAGAAAAATATCAGATTACCACTTTTAACAGCCGATGAATACGGTCCAATAGCCTTCGGTCCCTTATTGAACCTCAAAACTTCCATTAACACTCCTCCTTTCAATTTGAGATTTTTCCAAAATATAACGATTTTTGGCACTTTCTTTGTACAACCTGATTCCGTCTTTTACATCACCTTCAAACAATATCTTACCATCTTCCATGAAAATACATCTATCACAGATAGGAGCATATAAGTTAAGCTCATGTGTCGCTACGACTATACCTTTACCTATACTCTTCAACTTTTCTATAGCCATAAGTACCTCGCGCTTACCGTTTTTATCAAGCATCGCAGTAACTTCGTCAAGTAACAAAAACTCCGGTTCTAAAGCAAGTACAGAAGCTATTGCTAATCTTTGCTTTTGCCCTCCTGAAAGATAATAAGGATCATACTGTCGTAAATGATCCAGTTCAAGCAATTCAAGTACATAGTTTGCACGTTTTTCCATTTCATCCTTAGAAAGTCCTATGTTCTCAAGTCCAAATATAACATCTTCCCACACTGTGCTACCTATTATCTGTGTTTCAGGATTTTGAAATACATACCCGGTTAAAGCTGATAGGTCATTACTACCTGCAGATACCAAAATACTTCCAGAATACTCGAGTATACCTGCAAGAACTTTAAGCAACGTGGACTTACCTGAACCGTTGGGACCGACTATTAAAACTACTTCCTCACTCTTAAAATAAGTTGAAATAGAGTTTAAAATAATACGATTGTAAAAACTCACTGTAACATTTCTTAATATAATTTCCAAGCTTCATCACTCTCCAGATGTTATAATATCATACATGGGAATACAAAGCAACTTCAAACAAAAACTAATCAGAAGAAGGAGGGAAGTAAAAAATGAATATCAAAGAACAGATTAAGGAGTATATCCTATCAACTGTAGGGGTATTTTTGACAGCTCTTGGACTTGTCATATTCTTCATTCCAAACAACATAGCAGCAGGCGGAGCAAGTGGTATAGCTATGATATTACACAAATTTATCACAACTGTACCTGTTGGTGTATGGATGTATATTATTAACATATTATTATTCGTCTTAGGATTCATACTTGTTGGAAGAGATTTTAGTTTTAAAACAATTTACTCGACTTTTGCACTAAACTTTTTTGTGGATTTATTTGACAGGGTACTAAAAATACCAAAATACGGTGGTCAAGACCTTATGTTGGCGGTGTTTTTTGGTAACATCCTCGCGTCTATCGGAATGGCTATAGCCTTTGCAAACAACTCGTCAACTGGAGGAACGGACATCATTGCCAAAATAATATCCAAATATTTTCATACCCCCATTGGTACAACATTACTGATGGTAGATTTTACTGTGGGTATAATTGCAGGTTTTACATTCGATGCACACATAGGTATGTACGCATTGCTTGCCATAATAGTTAATGGAATTACTATCGATTTTGTGTTGAAAGGTCTTGAACTTTCAGCAACATTGCTTATAATATCAAGCAAAGTTGAAGAGATAAAAAAATACATCCTTGAGTCTATGGAACGTGGTGCAACAATACTGAAAGCAAAAGGAGCCTATTCTGGAAAAGACTTGGATGTACTTTACGTCGCACTAAAACGAAGAGAATTAGGAGAAGTTTTAGCTGCTATAAAGCACATAGACTCGGATGCGTTCGTCATAGTAACTGAGGCAAGGTACGTACTCGGTGAAGGATTCAAAAAAATAGATAAATTAATATAAAAAGCCCGAGAACTCCTCGGGCTTTTAGGTACTTTACATTAATTCTCAAACCTTGAATTTCCTTACCGATTCAACGAGTCTTTCAGCAACTTGATCAAGAGTTTCTGCTGTCTTTGCAACTGTACTAATTGCATCAACTTGCTGCTTAACTGCTGCTGTAACCTCACTCATTTGCTCTACCACACTTACCATCGATCTACTTGCACTGTCCATTGCACTGCTCATCTCTTGTGCTGCCGCACTTTGTTGTTGCGCACTCGCTGCTAAGTTCTCTACCATCTGTGACATTTTGTGAATACTGTTCATGATCTGTTCAAACTGATTCTTCACAAGACTTGACTGACCAGCTGCTTGATTTACTATCTCTACCGTCTCCTTTGTCGCTTCACTTGCCTTGACACTTTCATCTAATATACCTTTTAAAATATTGGCTATATTTTGAGTTGCTTGTTTACTTTCTTCCGCAAGTTTCCTTATCTCATCTGCAACCACAGCAAATCCTCTACCTGCTTCTCCTGCCCTCGCTGCCTCAATAGCTGCATTTAGCGCTAGCAAGTTCGTCTGCTCTGCTATTGAATTTATGGTATCCACTATCTCACCTATATTCTTTGCACTATTTGACAGTTTTTCAACTGTTTCGTAAGTAGCATTTGCCTTTGCCTTCGTTTGAACGATAACATTTGTGATATTATCAATAGCCTTTTGCCCTTCGTTGGCAAGATTCGATACCTTTTGTGCTTCCTCACTCAACTTTTGAGATGCGTTGGCAACATTCTGAGCACTAGCTGCAACTTCTTCTATTCCACTTGTGAGTTCTTCTATAGCTGCAGATGCATTGTTGATATTTGTGCCAACATTTTCAACCTGAGCTGTGAGTTCTTCTATGGTAGCACTAACTTCTTCAGACACCGCAGCAACTTGACCCGCTTCTTGTTTGACAGTACTTGAATCACCTTGAATCTGCTGAGCCATTCCTCTTAAAGCTGTTACCATAGTTTCAAGTGTTTTGCCAAGTATACCTATCTCATCGTTGCTATCTACTTTAAAACGAACTGTCAGATCTCCAGCTGATATTTGTTTTGCAACTTCGATTAGACTGTTGATAGGTTTAACAACGTAATTTCTTGATATAACGAAAGCTATCACCGCTGCCAATAAAACAGCAACTGCTATCACAACAGAAAACGTTAAGGTCATTCTGTTCACTTCTTTCATTAAGTCCTTTTCAAGTACTAAGCTTGCATAAATCCAGCCATTTGGTAAACGTTTGTAGCCTGTATGCCTTGCCTTTCCATCAAATATATACTTAAAAACACCACTTTCTGCACCGGATTGCCATTTTTTAAAAAAGTCCGTATCCTTTACGTTTTTACCAACGTACTCCTTTACACTGTGTAATATGATTGTACCATTGTTACTCACAACCGCGTTGAGATATCCCAGTTCTTTACCCTTTTGTAAGAGCTTACTTGCTAATTTTGAACACTCAAAATCAAGTCCAACTACACCCGTTATTCCCTCGTCAGTTTGTATTGTTTTCGCAATAGTTATTACAAGCTGACCAGTTGAAGCGTCTTCATAAGGTTCCGTAATGATTATTTGACCTGGATTTGAAACGGCATCTTTGTACCACGGCCTTGTTCGCGGATCATAACCTTCCGGCAACTTAGTTTCTGGTACAAGGTACATGCGACCATCTTTTAATCCAGCGTAAACGAAGAGTACGTTTGGGTAACTCTTGATTACTTTATCAAACAGCTTTTTCATCCACTCTTCTTCGTTGAACTCATTTTTAAAGACACCTGTCACGTTTGCATCTTTTGATAGTAAATCAACTAACTGAGTGTGAGCTTGTATGAAATTCCAAAACTCATCCGCACTGCCTTCTGCAAGAGATTTCAGGTTCTGTTCTGTTTTGCTGATAGTCTTGTTTCTAAGCTGAACCACAGCCAACACACCTATACCTACCATAAAGATAATTAGCACAATACTAATAAGTGTTATCTTCCAAAAAATGGGAACGTTTTTCATACAAAAACCTCCTTTCTTAATTTTTAGTGGTTTTACCTTTTAAATAGTTTGCAAACCGCACAATTTTCTTAAGTTGAGTTACGTGAGTATTATATCACAAATTCACGAAAATTAAGCAAATGTAGTTATTTTGGCGAAAGTCATAAAGTAGGATTTTTTAGAAAATTTGTTCGAAAGCCTTATTTACAAAGTGGATTCTTTTGTAATTTAAGTTATATTTATTTTACCTTATGTTTTATTACTTTGACATGGATACATACGAAATGATTTAATATGTATAGCAATAATGTGAAAGGTGATTCATGTATTATTTTAGTAATTGTGTGTTTGGACAAAACATTGCGAAACGGGAGGTGCGGTTATGGTCTATATTCTTGGTGCGAAAAGAACAGCCATAGGTACATATGGTGGTTCGTTGAAAGATATCCCAGCGACTCAACTTGGAGCGATAGCATCCAAAGCTGCGATGTCTCAAGCCGGTGTATCAGCAGAGGATGTGGATGAAACAATTATAGGTTGTATACTCACAGCAGGTCAAGGAATGGGACCAGGTAGGCAAGTTTCAATTTATGCTGGTGTTCCTGCAGAAAAGCCGGGATATACGGTAAATATGTTATGTGGTAGTGGTATGAAAGCTGTCATGATTGGAGCTACCGACATTGAATTAAACGAAGCTGATGTTGTGTTAGCAGGTGGAATAGAAAGTATGTCGCAAGCTCCTTTCATGTTAAGTTATAGGGCAAGATTCGGGTTAAAGTTTGGTTCTCAAGAGTTACAAGATCATATGATACATGATGGTCTTACAGATGTGTTCAATAAAGTGCACATGGGGTTAACTGCCGAGGCTTTGGCAGAGGAATTTGGTATAACCAGAGAAGAACAAGATGAATTTGCTTACAACAGCCAGATGAAAGCAAAAGCTGCCATTGAAGCAGGTAAGTTTAAAGATGAGATTACTCCTGTTGAAATTCCTGATAAGAAGGGAGTTAAAATATTTGATACCGATGAACATCCCAGATTTGATACAACACTCGAATCACTTGCAAAGCTGAAACCGGCTTTCAAACCAAATGGTACAATAACTGCCGGTAATGCAAGTGGTATCAACGATGGTGCGAGTGCGATTGTGATCGCAAGCGAAAGATACGTAGAAAAAAGAGGTTTAAAACCCATCGGAAGGATTGTAGCTTGGTCTCAAGCAGGCGTTGATCCGATGAAAATGGGAATTGGACCTGTGCCAGCTACCGAGAAGGTACTAAAAAAAGCAAACTTGTCGTTTCAAGATATAGAGCTTATAGAACTCAACGAAGCATTTGCCGCTCAAAGTCTCGCCGTAATTAAAGGTTGGGAAAAATTGTTTGGTGTTACAAGAGATTGGATATTACAAAGAACAAACGTTAACGGTGGAGGTATAGCACTTGGTCATCCCATTGGAGCAAGCGGAAACAGGATAATAGTAACCTTGCTTTATGAGATGAAAAAAAGACATGCAAAATATGGTCTTGCAACGCTATGTATCGGTGGTGGTATGGGCACAGCAGTTATTGTTGAAAACATAGAATAGTTATGCTTTCCATATACAACTGATGAAGGGGGAGTTTGTATGAGGCTCGAAGGTAAAGTATGTATTATAACAGGCGCAGGAAGTGGTATCGGAAAGGCAGCAGCCGAGTTATTTGCCAAAGAAGGTGCTACTGTAATTGCTTGTGACCTTAATGAGACAATTTATGACAATCCAAACATTCACTTTTATAAACTTGATGTAACAGACAGGGTAAGAGTAAGTGAAGTGGTAAAAGATGTGGTTGATAAGTTTGGAAAAATAGATGTACTTGTGAATAATGCTGGTATAACAAAAGATGCGTTAATTCAAAATATGACGGAAGAGGATTGGGATAAGGTTATAAACGTAAATTTAAAAGGTGTATTCAACATGACACAAGCGGTTGTACCACACATGCTCGAAGCCGGAAAGGGTAGTATAATCAATACATCTTCTGTTGTAGGAGTTTACGGGAACATAGGTCAGACGAATTATTCTGCGACAAAAGCAGGTGTGATAGGTATGACAAAAACGTGGGCTAAGGAATTTGCAAGGAAAGGAGCACAAATAAGAGTTAACGCAGTGGCTCCTGGTTTTATAAAGACACCTATGACGGAAAAAGTACCAGAAAAGATATTAACCGCTGTGGCCGAAAAGGCTGCGTTGAAAAGAATGGGAGAACCTATCGAGGTTGCATACGTTTACCTATTTCTTGCATCTGATGAATCATCTTACATCACAGGGCAAGTGATAGGGGTAGATGGAGGACTGGTGCTATAATATTCAAAAAATCGAAGAAACTCCCCGTAATCGGGGAGTTTCTTTATCTTATGTTTCCCACGTAACTCACAATAACTTGATTTATATAATTATTTTTAAGATTTCTTATCGTTTCGTTGATTTTTGTACTCAAATCCTTGTTCAAAATTATATAACCAACGTTTATTTTGTAAACAAGCTCTTTGTAAACTGTAAAACCATAATTTCTCGATAGATATAATGCGTTTATATAATCGAAAAATGCGGCGTCTATCTTTTTGGTCATCAGATTTGCGATTATCTCTTCGTTTGAGACAAAAGATGTATATTTGACATTCTTACCACTATTTATCCAATCTTTAACTATCCTTTCACCGGTGGCACCTTGTTTTACACCAAAAACAATCTTTTCAACATTACCGTTCCATTGCAGTCCCTTTTTAAGAACTATAGCAAGTCCAGATTCGGCGTATGGTACAGAGAATGTGTATAACTTTTGCCGCTCATCTGTCATGTGAATACCTCCAGCTACTATGTCTAATCCCAGTTTGTTCAAAATATCGGGTGCAAGCGCTGAAAAGGGTAACACATATACTTCCAATTGATACCCCATAACTTGTGCCACCTTTTTTAAGATGTCGTAATCTATTCCTCCGAAAGATTGCGCCTTCCAAAATGCATAAGGCAAGCCCAAAAGAAAACCAACTTTGAGAAATTGTGAAAAAAACTGACTCATCAACACTACTACAATTATTAAAATCATTAGCTTCCTCATATTTTCAGCCCTTTCCGCAAGATCGTAGTTATCACAATATTTTAGACCATTGCTTCTTAGAAATTGTTTTAAACAAATGCTAGAGATTTCTTCCTAAAAATAAACAACGAAAACCCCAGCACAAAACCTGGGGTTTTCATTGTTTGGTTAATATTTTGCTATGTGTCTATCAACCTATAACTGCTTTTTCCCATTTTTTCAATATTTCGTCGAGTCGATCGTTCACAGCAGGATTAACCTTTAAGATTTTTTTGAACGTTGGAACATATTTGAAAACTTCTGGCAGATCCACATTTATTACAGGTAGCATCCATTGGTTGAGAGGTACTTCTTTTTGGAAGTCAGGTGTAAGCATAAATTCAAGAAAGGCTCTTGCAAGTGCTGAATTTTTTGAACCTTTGATTATCGAAGCATATTCTTCAAGTACGTAGGCACCCTCTTCAAATATAACAGGCATGTATTTTATGGTACCATATCTGTACATACTGTATGCACCGTCGGTTGCGTAGCTAATGATCATTTCAGCTTCTCCACTTTCTAACATTTTAAACGCTGCACTCCAACCACTTGTAAACGTGAGAACGTTCTTTTTCAACTCTTTCCAGTATTCCATAGCCCCGTCTTCTCCCATAGCGGCAATTGTCCACATGAGAAATGTCAAACCTGTACTTGAAGTACGTGGATCTATCAAAACTATTTTACCTTTGTATTCAGGTTTAAGTAAATCTTTAAATGATACAGGAGGATTCTTGATCTTCTCAACATTGTAAATCATAGCAAGTGCACCATAATCGTATACAGTCCCATAATCTGTTACAAGTGCCCTGTAGGTTATGTTTTTTGAATTTACAGGTCTGTATTTTTCCAGTATACCTTCCTTTATAGCCTTTTGAAGTTGCTGAGGATTCAGCCCAATTATAACATCTGCCTTAGGTGCATTTTTCTCTGCAATTGCCCTTGCTAAGACATCCCCCATGGAACCAAAACTTACAACCTTCACTTTACACTTGTACATCTTCTCGAATTTTGGTATGACCACCTTCGCAATTCCACCTGCAAAACTATCCGATGTGTAAATCACAAGCTCAGCAGCAAACGAAAAAGTAAAAAGAGAAATCAAGAATACTATAAGGAAAACTCTTTTCATACTCCCACCTCCAAAAAATATAAAGCGTCCCTTTTGGAGGGACGCATTCTTATTGTAAGTCTTACGTTTTCCATCATCCAGTACTCATTTCGAGTAACCTGGTCCCTCCGCCGGCATTATCCGGATCAGGTTCGAAGGGTCGAAGGATTGACTCCTTCCTCTCAGCTCCGCGACATGGAGCTCCCCTCCAGGTATGAATTCTGTTTTCTAAATTTAATTATAACTCTTCAAAAACTATCACGTCAAGTGTTTAATTCCCAACGTAACCCTTCGTTGTCCCAGTAAAATCTCACCTTTTTTCCTTGTGTGATCTGTTCGTCTATTATGAGCTCTGCAAGTCTAAACTCTATTGTATTTTCAAAAAACCTTCTAAGAGGACGAGCTCCCATCGAAGGTACATAACCTTCCGTTGCTAAGTATTCCATAACTGATTCATCAAGGCTAACAACAATATTTTGATCCGATAATCTTTCGTTTAGCTCTTTAAGATATATAGATAAGATTTGCTTTATATGATCTTTTTTCAAAGGTTTGAAAATAACGGCTGCGTCTATTCTGTTTATAAGTTCGGGCTTGAAGTACCTTCGCATCTCTTCTTCAATATGTCTTGGTATAGCCTCCTCAATTCCTTCTTCGATATCCTGCATAATAACATCAGAACCTATATTGCTTGTCATTATTATGATTGTATTTCTAAAATCAACCGTTGTTCCTTTCCCGTCTGTTAACCTACCGTCGTCAAAAAGTTGTAAAAGTACATTGAAAACCTCAGGATGTGCCTTTTCTATTTCGTCAAGTAACACAACACTATATGGTCTCCGTCTAACTTGTTCCGTAAGTAGTCCTCCTTCTTCATAACCAACGTATCCTGGAGGTGCACCTATAAGTCTGGAGACGGAATGCTTTTCCATATACTCACTCATGTCTATTCTAATTAGAGCCTTTTCACTACCAAAAAGCACGTCGGCAAGACGCTTTGCAAGTTCGGTCTTACCAACACCGGTAGGTCCAAGGAATAGGAAAACACCCAGCGGTCTTTTTGGATTCCTTATGCCAGCCCTTGACATCTTAATAGCATTCGCAACTATCTTTACAGCTTCTTCTTGATCAACAAATTTTTCATGAATTATCTTCTCTAAATTTTTGATCTTTTCTTTTTCATCACCCATAATCTTCCCAACGGGAATACCAGTCCATCGTTCGATAACTTTCCCAATGTCTTCTTCGGTTATTATACTCTTTCCATCTATTTTAGCTCTTGCGGAGGCTTCGTCTACCAAATCAACAGCCTTGTCAGGTAAAAATCTGTCAGATATGTATCGAGCCGACATCTTAGCGGCAAACTCTAATGCTTTATCAGTTATATTGACTTTGTGAAACTCTTCAAATTTTGTTTTTAAACCCTTGAGAATTTCTATAGTTTCCTCAACTGTAGGTTCTGAAACGAATATGACCTGGAATCTACGGGCCAGAGCTTTATCTTTCTCTATGTGTTTTCTGTACTCTTCCACGGTTGTGGCACCTATTACCCTTAAAGTACCTCGTGCCAGTTCCGGCTTAAGTATATTTCCGGCATCGAGTGCACCTTCTGCCGCTCCAGCACCAACTACAGTATGCAACTCATCGATAAAGAGAATTACATCAGTTCTCTTCTTTAATACGTCGATAAGTTTCTTAAGTCTTTCCTCGAACTCTCCTCTAAACTTGGTACCAGCCACAAGTCTTGCAAGGTCAAGCTTTAGAATAGTTTTTCCTTTCAAAAATTCTGGCACTTGACCTTGCACTATCTTTTGTGCTAAGCCTTCAACTATGGCTGTTTTACCAACTCCAGGATCACCTATTAGTACTGGATTGTTCTTGAGTTTTCTACCTAAGATCTCTACCATTCTATCGATTTCGTTCTCACGCCCAACAACGGGCATTAACTGATTATTCTTTGCCATTTCAGTTAAATTTTCCGTAAATTTTGCGAGGATATCAATATTCTCTTCCTCGGAATAAGTTCGCTGCATTCGAAGTTGTTTTATTGCACTGTAAAGTTTGTCTTGAGTAACACCATACTTGGCTAACAATCTGTACGTTGTAGTTTCCGGGATAAGGGTCATGGCTAAGAGTAGATGATCTGTCCCTACTTTTTCATCTCCCATGCGCTTTGCCTCACGCTTTGCTTCGTTTACAACTTTTATTGTCTCAGGTGTAGTATAGATCTGGCCTGTGCTGGAAGTTCCAGCATAATAATAATATCCTCCCTTAGATGATATAATTCTCTCCAGATCTTTTCTGAGCGAATCAGTGTCCGTGTTAAGATACTTCAGAATATCTATCGCAGCGTTTTTCGGATTTTCGAGCATGGCTAATAAAATATGTTCAGGTGCAAGTTGGTTTTGCCTGTATCTACTGAGTACATCACTAACGGATTGCAATATTTCTTGAGCATTTTCAGTGAATTCTTCCATATTGAAATTCATGAGAATCACCTCCTCAATTTTGTCTAAGTGTATCATATCATATTAGCACTCGTTTGTCAAGAGTGCTAAGTTGATTGTACAAAAGATTGACAAAGAGTAAGAAAAAAGTCAAATACGAAAGCATTGTCAAACATTCTTATCGTGGTAAAATGAAACTGAAAGTTAGTAATGCGAATAATTCTTGTTCGAAGAAAATTTATTTTTGGCAGGTGGTAAGAACGTGTCGCAGCCTTTGCTTATAACCTTATTTACGTTTATGGACGGTATAGCACAGAGTGTTTATGGAACTTTGTTTAATTTAGCACTCCGAAAAGGTGGTATACCGACCAATGTTGTTGGTAGAATTACATCTTCTAATCTTTGGGGAGCGGCTATCTTTGGCTTGTTATTTGGATTGATAGCTGACAGATTTGATAAAAAGAAACTTATAATTTTGTCTCAATTGCTAAGTATTTTCTTTGGTAGTTACAGGGTTATTGTTAAATCGAGTTTTCAATTGAATATTACTTCTTTTTTCTTTGGAGGCTTTTCTTCTGCTGTTGCCATAGTACTCTCCACATTACTCGTTTTGAAAACAAATAAAGAAAATAGATCCAAATTCTTTGGGTTGAATTTTGGGGTTGGTATGTTTACTGGCGTCCTTGGGAACATAGTTGGCGGTATGTTAGGTGATGTATTTAACATAAGGTTGGTGTTGATTTTTTCAAATTTGACACGATTGTTTGCTCTAATTCCATTGATAAAGGTAGATGTGGAAACTGCAGCCACAGATTCGAATAGGATCAATATTCGCGAATTTTTCAGTACTTTCTTGCCAGGTAAATCTAAGGTGGTGTTTTATTATCTTATGTCTGTAATAAGTGTTGGATTTGGTGCAGGTTTGTTTGTAACATTTGGAAATGTGATATTTTACGATCTTTTCAAGTTCAGTTCAACGATTATAGGGACTATACTGTCACTTGCACAGCTGGCTACAAGCTTAGGCGCTGTTTTTTCGCATAAACTTGGCAAGAAGTTTGGAGATATGAACATTCTTGTTTTCTCCTACGTGTTTGTACCGATATTGATTGTTTTGCTTAGTTTCATCAGGGAACCAATTACATTTACTTTTGTGTACGTGTTGAGATTCGCCGTTATGAATATGGTTAGCCCTTTACTCAGCGCACTCATTTTTTCAAACGTACGAAAAAGTAGGCTGGCTACGGTTAACGGCGTAAGCAATTTTGTTAATAACGTTGCCAGAGCTCTGTCAGCTGAGTTATTTGCGTTTCTGACAGTGTTTCAAAACGGTTATACACTTATATTTGTTATAAGTTCCGTTTTTTACTTTTTGAATGCGTATGTGATGATAAAAATGTATAAACATTTAGGATATACTGGCTGATATGAGAGGAGATATTTATGGTATAATTGGTAAAAAGTTCTCTTGGAGGGTAAGTTTATGCAAATGGAGATACTCGTCATTGGTGGCAGTATCAGAGTACCGAAGAATGTCGAAGTAGCCTATTCAACCGCTTGTCTACTCACTACTAAAGATCGGCTCGTTCTTATAGACCCTGGAGACTATGTATCTTTTCACGCACTTGAAACTGAACTTGAAAAGAGGGGTATCGTTCCTGAAGACATTACAGACATCCTCTTAACACATCTTCACCTTGACCATGCCTATGCAACCAAGATTTTTTCAAACGCCACTGTATATATTCATCCTGCTTACAAAAACAAGCCGTATAGTAAATTTGGGATAATTAAAGGCAGGTTGTATACGGAGATCCTCCAGTCGTGGAAGGCTGTTTCTGAAATAAAAGCTGGGGATTTTTTATTTGAATGTGTAAAAGTTTTTCATACACCCTGGCACGCTAAGGAACACTGTTCATTTTTGATAGAGACCGAAAACATGGGGAAGGTGCTTTACACTGGTGATATAGTTATGAATAAAGTAGAATTTTATGATATAATAAGATGGTTAAGAAAAGATGACTGTGCACGGTTTATAAATAAAGTTGGGCGTGAATGTGATTATATAATCTTTACACACGATGAGTACGTGAAGGCAGCTGATTATCTTAGGGGGTGAAAATTATGAAGATTGCCATGGTTTCTTACGAAGTCTATCCATTCGCCAAAGTGGGTGGGCTAGCAGATGTTGTTGGGGCACTTCCAAAGTATCTTGAAAAGCTTGGAATAAATGTCGACATTTATATGCCATTTCACAAGAAAGTCAGACAAAATGCGGAAAAGAATGGATGGATTATTGAAAAGATAGCTTGTAGTGTTGATACGCCTGTTTTGAGAACAGATGAAAAATTTGATATCTATAAAACAAATCTACCCGGTTCTAAATCGGTAAATGTTTTCCTAATAGCAAATGAATATTATTTCAGCGCTGATGATGTTTACCAAGGTCCGAATCTTGCCGAGCAAGCGATATATTTTTCTTGTTCCGTACTTGAAGCAATAAGGAAATTGGATTTTGATTATGACGTAATTCATGTAAATGATTGGCAGACTGCTCTAATACCGGTCTACTTGAAGACCGTGTTCCGCGACGATCCTGCTTTTTTAAAGATGGCAAGCATTTTAACTATACACAATCTTGGCTATCAAGGGTTGTATGAGCCTGAGTATCTCAAATTTGCAGGATTGCCAGATTATCTTTACAACATTGATGGGCTCGAATTTTATGGAAAGATCAATTTTCTAAAAGGTGGTATAATATTTGCCGATATTATTAGCACCGTGAGTCCGACTTACGCGCATGAGATCCAGACAAAAGAATACGGTGAAAAACTCGATGGGGTTTTGAGGGTTAGATCTTCGGATCTATATGGTATACTGAATGGGATAGATTATGAAGAATATAATCCAGCAACTGATGAACGAATTTACGTTAAGTACGATTTGGAGAATATAAATAAGAAAAAAGAAAATAAAAGGATGCTTCAAAAAGAGCTCGGGCTACCCGAGAAAGATGTTCCACTGATAGGTATGATCAATAGACTTGTTGACCAAAAGGGACTCGATATCATGGCAGAGATTATGGATTATGTTTCTTTGTTTGACTTACAGTTTGTATTGCTCGGTACAGGTGATGAAAAATACGAGCAGATGTTCAGAAAGTTGGGAAGCAAATATCCAGAAAAATATTCTGTAAATCTAAAATTCGACATCGTGCTTGCACAAAAAATATACGCTGGTGCGGATATGTTCCTTATGCCGTCACGATACGAACCTTGTGGGCTTGGTCAAATGTACAGTTTAAGATACGGGACGATTCCAATTGTAAGATACACGGGAGGTTTGGTTGATACTGTAAAAGAGTATAACCCAGAAACAAAAGAAGGAAATGGATTTGGATTTGAAGGATTTGATCCTGCTCACCTACTAAAGGCTGTCGCAAAGGCACTGTATTTTTACAACAGTCCCGAGGATTGGAATCAGGTTGTAAACAATGCAATGAAGACTGATCTGAGTTGGGAAAAATCAGCAAAAGAATATGTAAAACTTTACCAGAGAGCAAAATCAAAAGTTCATAAGTGAAATGTTTTGATGTTGAGATAAATCGCACAAGGAGGAACTGATATGCCCGAGTATAGAAAGGATCCTGTTGTAAAAAGGTGGGTTATTATCTCCACCGAGCGTGCAAAAAGACCACACGATTTTCAAGTTCAACCTGAAGAAGTAAAAGTGGCATTCTGTCCGTTTGATTATGGCAACGAACATACGACCCCTCCTGAAATTTTGGCATTTAGACCTGCTGATACGCAGCCGAATACGCCTGGATGGTGGGTTAGGGTTGTTTCGAATAAATTTCCTGCAGTCGATCCAGAATTACCAGTTGACAGGTACGGACACGGAATGTACGATGCGATGACTGGATTTGGTTATCACGAAGTAATAGTAGAAACACCCGATCATAATTCAACATTTGCACTTTACGACTATAGGCAAACAGAGGAAGTTATTTGGGCATATTTGACGAGATACAGAGCTATGGCGCAAGATGAAAAAGTGAGGTATATACTCATATTCCGAAACCATGGAAAAGAAGGTGGTGCCTCGCTTGCTCATCCTCATAGTCAGATAATTGCAACACCTGTCATACCCAAGACAGTTCAAGAAGAACTTGATGGTTCAAAAGACTATTATTCTTATAAAGAAAGATGTGTTTTTTGTGATATGATAAACCAAGAAAGGATTGAATCAAGAAGAATAGTTGAAGAAAATGAGCACTTCATTGCATTTGAACCGTATGCTGCAAGGTTTCCGTTTGAAACATGGGTACTTCCAAAAAGGCATGCACACGATTTTGGAAGTATCACAGAACCAGAAGTCAGATCTTTTGCTCAAATTATGAAAGATACACTTCATAAGATTCATGTAGTATTAAATAACCCGCCATACAATTTCTTGATTCACACAGCGCCGGTTGGCGAAGAAGGAAAATTTCACTATCACTGGCATGTTGAGATAATACCAAGACTCACAAGAGTTGCAGGGTTTGAATGGGGATCCGGATTTTATATCAATCCTGTACCACCAGAAGATGCTGCTAAGTATTTAACGGAAAATTACAAAGAGATTCTCGAAAATCAACGATAAAGACTTAGAAAGGAGATTTAAAATGAATTTGAGGCTTCCAGAAGATCAGAAGATTAAAAGACTAAAAGAAGATGTTAAATATTTTGTAGCCGTGTTAAGTGGTAAGGGAGGAGTTGGGAAAACCACGATTTGTGTAAACTTAGCTACAGCACTTGCAGAGAGTGGGTACAACGTTGGAATACTTGACATAGATATTCACGGACCAGATATTGTTAGGATGCTGGGTGTTAATGCTAGCCCTTCTGTTGATGAGAATGAACGTCTGATTCCAGCCCATATATTCCCAAATTTGAAAGCACTTTCGATATCCATGCTCGTTGAGGAAGGTAAACCAATAATTTGGAGAGGACCATTAAAACACTCAGCTATAAAGCAATTCTTAGGTGATGCAGAATGGGGAAAACTTGATTTCATGATTTTTGATTTGCCCCCAGGAACAGGTGATGAAGCGTTAAGTCTCTTTCAAACGATTGGAAAAATAAATGGTGTGCTCATCGTTACAACACCTCAAAAAGTAGCATTAGACGACGTCAGAAGAGCTATTACTTTTGTCCAAACAATGAATCAACCAATACTTGGTATCGTTGAAAACATGTCTTATATGAGGTGTAAAGAAGAAATCATCTACCCGTTTGGAAAAGGTGGAGCTGATAAGCTATCAGAAGAATACAATGTACCTGTGCTTGGTAGAATACCAATGGATCCAAGAGCACTTGAACTTCTTGATGAGGGAAAACCTATAACTATTTATTACAGAGAAAGCGAGATAGAACACGCATTTAAACAGTTAGCAGAAAATGTAGCAAAAAGTGTTGAAAAAGTACAAAAGTAACTTTAAGGATGTGAAAGTGTGCGTATTGAACCACCTTCCAACGATCCTAAGTTAAAGAGCGGTGCTATCAAAGGAAAAAAAACACATAAAAAGGAAGAAGTGTCGCATAAAAAAGAAGCGGCATTTTTTGGTATTTTTGAAGAAGCCGAAGAAGAAGCTATTAGAAAAACCATTGAAGAGATGGTTTCTGATGTAATCGAGGCTGGAAATGACTTTGTACGTTCCCCTACACCAGACAATCTTAAAAAATACAAAGAACGTATTAAAAACGTACTGAAATACATAGAGAAAAACTTATATAAGATATCTGGTAAATATGATTTCTCTCTTTCTCAACCTAGATTACATATTGTTGCAGAACAAATAGATGAAAAATTACTTCAAATTTCCTCTTTACTTATGGAAGCTGAAAAAGATACGATAAAGCTCGCACAAAAAGTTGGGGAAATAAACGGACTTTTGTTTGATCTTTATAGATAATCGAGCAATAAAAAGGAGTGAGCTTTTTGAAAGAATTTCTCTTAGGTGTTGTACAAGGGTTAACAGAATTTCTACCTGTTTCAAGTTCTGGTCATCTTGGACTTTTCTCAAAACTTATGAGCTTACCATCTGATTTGGCACTCTTTGCGTTTTTACATCTTGCTACTTTTTTGGTCGTCTTGATCTTTCTGTGGAATGATGTCTGGACTATAATCTTAGGGTTAATTAGATTACAAAAAGATTCTTGGCAATTGGCATTTAAAATTATCGTTTCTTCTGTTCCAGCAGGTGTGATTGGATTGCTTTTTGAAAAAAAAATCAATGAGGCATTGTCGTCTCAAAAGTTAATTGGTCTGTTCTTCATCATAACTGCCGTCGCACTTTGGTATTCCGATAAATTCTCTGGAAAAAAGACAATGGAGACATTGAGTTATATAGATGCACTAACAATAGGACTTTTCCAAGCAGTAGCAATTTTACCAGGTGTATCAAGAAGTGGACTTACACTTGTGGGAGCGTTAATTGTAGGTATGGCAAGAACCGACGCGTTTAAGTATTCTTTTTTAATGAGCATACCAATAACCTTGGCTGCAGGACTTTTTGAGATGCGACATATTACGTTCACTCCATTGATCTTCTCTGGATTTGCAGGTGCGTTTTTCTCAGGTCTAATTGCGCTTGTTATAGTAAAAATGTTAACAATTTCTGCTCACTTGAAATATTTTTCTATTTACCTCATAATACCTATTCTTTTAAGTTTTTTCCTATAAGTAGATTCAATTTAGTAACAAATTATATTTAACCTTGCTTTCCCGGGATTTTCCCGGGATTTGTTCTTTCTCCGAAACTTATCTTATGATATTGTGGTATAATTATAATTTAGAAGTGCATCATTTTTTTAAGGGGTGATGTGTTTGAGAAATTTACAGATAACGGCTACATTAGTGTTTTTACTCATAGTAATCATTCCCCATCTCAATTTTCCAGTGCAGTTTTTCTTCAACACAAAGGAAGGAATGGGAATATATGGAAAAATAGACGCAATCGAGTATATTGTTGGATATCCGTATTCTGAAATAGGATTCGCAACCGATATGGATAAAGATGGATATTTGAGAATAGGAATTTACAGTGGAGTTGACTTTTTAAGTAATTCTTACCAGCTATCAGTAAAACCAACGGTTGATATAACCACATTTGAACTGAGCTTTCCACTAACGATGATCGTACGAAATACAATAACGAACGAAGCAACAGAAGTTGGAAGAACGTATATATCCATTGTGCCTTCATGGACGCTCCAGAATAAGTTTAAGGTACAGTTTGCTATGCATTACTCAGCATTGTATCTTTGGTACGATCCAGCTTTTGGAGTTAGTATCCCCACCGTGAAAACCGATCAGTTACTAAGGACTAAAATTGATTTTAAACTAACTTATTTTAACGAATTTCTATCACTCTCAATTGGTTACAGTGCATTAATTAGGTGGTTATCTTATAGGAGTACTTTTATAACTGGCGACAACACAGTGTATTTTGAGGGTCGATTTAAAATTTCGTTCTAAAGTTGATTTGATCGAAAGGTGGAGTACGTTTGAAGATCGACGATAAAATAGACAGTGCTTTGGGAAATCTGATCAAAAAGAACGCCTTTTACGCTTATTTGCTAATGGGATGCAAATTCAAAGAAGCTAATGTTAAAAATATTGCACTGACAATAACAAGAAATGGAGACCTTCTTTTCCTTTACAACCCAGTTAGTTTGTACCTTAAAAATCCATCAATTATTGAAGGACTCCTTTTGCATGAAATAATGCACGTTATCAATAGACATCACCTTATAAGACCAAAAGACAAAAAGGATATGATGATCTGGAATCTTGCAAAAGACGCGGCCATAAACCAATTTATTCCAGAAATTGATGCTTTAAGCGTACCTTTGAATGTACTGATAGAAGAAGGACATGGAACAGATAATGATCTTATATTCGTAGGTCCTCCCGCAAATATGTTAAATAAAAGTGTTGAAGAATATTATGAATACATTTTAAACGAATTCATCAAAAAGGGGAACTTTGATGTTGAAGCGGTTGCAGAAAGGTTGCCAAATAATCATACTTTTGAAAGTGATGTACCCATTGAAATGATTGTTGAGATTACCCAAAAAAGGCTTGAAAAGGCGTTCAACCTATTTGGCAGTGAGTTACCCTCTGGACTCAGACAAAATGTGAGTCTGAGCATATCGAATCCTATTATAAACTGGGAAACAGCGTTGAAAAAATTTGTTGGTTTATCTCAACGTGGTGATAAATATTCCACACCTTTAAAGCCAAACAGGAGATATGAAGATCAGCCTGGTTGGAAATTCGTATACGAACCTAAACTTGTAGTTATTTTGGATACAAGTGGAAGCATAATTGAAGAGGAATTAAACTGTTTTATAAGCGAAATAGACTCAATTGCTAAGAATGGAATAAATTTCACGTTGATTCAAGTTGACAAATCAGTGACTTTTGTAGGGGAATACCGATTTGGAGGTTGGAGAAACTTAGAGATTTTCGGAGGAGGAGAAACAGATTTACAACCTGCAGTTGATATAGCTCAAACAAAATTCAGATGTGAGGGTATGGTAATTTTCACAGATGGCTACGTTGATGTACCAAAAATACAACGAAGGGTTTTGTTTGTACTAAGCAAAAAACATAACCCAGAATTTTATTTAGATGCCAAGAAAATCTATGGTAACGTATTTGTGTTAAGGTAAATAATTTATAACTAACGGAGGAATACGAATGGAAAATACAACAGACAAAAAGCTTAATTACTTGCAAAACTTAAGAAAAAAAATCGACTACAATGAAGTATTAGAAACTTACAAACGCTATTGTTACTCTTCCTTAGGAAAAGAATACCTTGAATCTTTGAATCCTTACAACTTAAATGTGCAGCAAGAACTGACTTATCTCTCCGAACTTACAGATTTTGTTAAAAACAACGGATTTCCAGATCCTGATGGATTTGCTGATGTGCGACCTTTATTACAAAAAGTTGAAAATGGACTTTTATTGGAAGGCACTGAGTTCTTGCAGATACTCAAATTTCTTGAAGGTATAAAACGAATTAAGCTCATGTTCAAAGAGCAGAGAAATTCTATTTTTCAATCTGGCATTTCCAATCTTGTGTACAAATTAAACACCTACGAAGAAATTATAGAAAATATAAAAAAAGTCATAGATGAAAATGGAAATGTTAAAGATAGTGCTTCTATTTTACTCAGAAAGATCAGAACCGAACATACGCAGCTAACAAAGGAATTAAGACACAAAGCAGAGCGTTTTATTTTGCACAATCAGAATCTCTTACAAGAATTAAGCTATACTATAAGAAACGACAGATATGTGTTCCCTGTTAAATCAACTGAGCGCAGTAAAATAAAAGGAATTGTACATGGTACGTCCTCTTCAGGTTCTACAGTTTACCTCGAACCCGAGGAATTTATTCAGTTGAACGACAAGATAAAGATTTTAACTGAAGAGGAAGCAAAAGAAATTTCAAGGATCCTCAGGGAGTTAACAAGCAAAGTTTTTGATAAATTACCAACGATAAAGAATGATATAGAAGTTCTTAAGCGATTGGATGGATTGTTTGCAAGAGTCAAGTATATCTTGGAAAAAGGTGCTTCTATAATATTCCCCGAGTCTAATTACCTTAAACTTTCAAAAGCAATGCATCCGCTGATACCGGAGGATAAGGTTGTACCTATAGACGTTGAGCTACCATCAGACAAAGTAGGGATCGTTATTACAGGACCCAACACAGGTGGTAAAACTGTCTCTTTAAAAACTATAGCACTTTCGATATTGTTAGCAAGGAGTGGTTTCCCATTACTAGTTGGTGAAAGCTCACGAATTCCGAACTTCGATGTTTATGTAGACATTGGAGACAGTCAAAATATATTAGAAAACTTGAGTACATTTTCTGGACATATAGTTAATATCGTCAAGGCTTTGGAGCTTGCCGACGAAAATTCTTTGGTGCTTATAGACGAGTTAGGTTCAGGTACAGACCCTTACGAGGGTAGTGCTATAGCACTCGGAATAATAGGTGAGTTGATCTCCAGAAACATAAAATTCATAGTTACAACACACTTAACACCTGTAAAACTTTACTCAATGTCTCACGATAAGCTAATCAGTGCATCTATGGAATTCAATCCAGAAACTCTTTCACCTACATACAGAATACTTATGAACATCCCTGGTGCATCCCATGCATTTGAAATTGCAAGGAAATACGGGCTCTCGGAGAATATACTACAAGAAGCACAAAAGCATCTTGATGAAGAACACATAAAAATAGAACAGCTTATAAAAGATTTAAATAAACATGTTAGTGAACTTGAGATAAGAAAAAGAGAACTTGAAAACACGCTGAGGGAATATCAAAAGCAAAAACGTGATTTTGAAGAAAAGTATAAATTATTAAAACTTAAAAGGATAGAACAGTTTGATAAGGAACTTAGAGAAGTTTACAAAGATATTCAAAAAGCAAAGAGAGATTTACAGATATCACTTTTAAGTAAAAAATCTGAAAGCGAGGAGTTGATAAGGAAGCGCTTGAAAGAAATGGAAAGTGAAGTTAAACAACTTGAAAAGATCCAGGAGAAAGTCGAAAAGGTAATTTACGAAGCTAAAGTGCCCCGAGAAAGTCGTTCAATTTCCTTAGGTGATCATGTTAAGTTGATCGAAGGAAATGCAGTTGGAAAGGTTATTGAAATAAAAACAAAAGGTTATTTAGTCGACTTTAACGGTATAAAGATAGAAGTAAAACCAGAAAAGCTTGTTAAAATATCACCTACTGATAAGCGTGAAGATTTAAAAAACTCAGAAAACAACACAAACATCTCGACAAAAGTTATAACCAGTAGTATATCAAAAAATGAAATCGACGTAAGAGGGTTAACAGTTGAGGAAGCAGTTGAAAAGATTGATGAGTTTATTGATCAACTGATTTATTCTGATTTTTCAACAGGTTACATTATCCACGGTAAAGGCACAGGAAAATTGGCAACAGGAATCTGGAACTACCTTAGACATGATAAGAGAATAAAGAACTACCGCTTTGGTCGACCTGATGAAGGCGGTGTAGGTGTGACTGTTGTGGAGATTTGAAGCAGTTGAGGTGAAAAACGTGTGGAAAAAGGAAAAACTAAGATAATTAAATTAGGTAATTATGTATCAAGGTATTATCTGAAAACGGTCTTTATCGTTGTTGGAATCTCGCTAAGCATTCTTGCAATTTCAAGTTACCTTGTCTTTCAAGTTCTTTCAAACTCGATAACAGGTTCTATCTTGAGAACCGTATCTTCAATATTCTCAAACATTAACGAAAAAACAAAACTGATTGCATATAGATACAACGAAAAATTCATACAGACCATCGATCTTGTGGAAAAGCTGATAGAAAAGGGAGACAAAAACGCCGTATCCGATTTCCTCAGTCAAGAACTGAAAATGAATTACGAACAAGATTTTACAAGGATAAATTATTACATAATTTCCCGGGATGGAACTATTATAGAGACAGATTATGAAACAGACACAGGTTTGAATTTATCTATTTACGAGACTTTTTGGAAACTGCTTAACAAAGAGCTTGATCAATCGAAATATTACGTACAAAGTGTCGGAAGTGAACTGAAGACAGGAAGTAGGAGGATATTTGTTTACAAAAAAATGACGAATGGTCAAATTCTTGAACTGGGATTTGCAATTAATCCTGATCTATTTGAAAATGATTTCAGAATAGTTAAAAGTATTTCAACTTTTGTTGAGCAAGTAAGCATATTGTTTAACGGAATACCGATTTCTCCTATATTTGAAACAGCTTCAAACAAGAAAGCATCCGGATTTTCTTACTCAAGGTTGTACAAAAAAGAACATTTGATGACGTACTCTATTATAGATGGATTAATTTCACAAAACTTTGAGATTTACGTTCGTACGAATTTTCGTGGAATTTTCTTGGTTATAGAATTAATAACTGTCGTCGGTACGTTAATTGTTGTGTCAATATTGTTTTTTAACGCAAAACTTTCAAAAACGTTAGCTAAGGAAATTGACAAAATAGAGGAGGCTATAAACGAATATGGAAATACAGGTTTTTACAATACTCATAGGGAATCTTTCATTGAAGAAGTTAACGACACCTTAATTGCCTTTTCAAACCTATCGGAAATCATAACCGCAAATGTTCAAGAAATCAACGCTTCGAACCAAGAACTGGAAGCCTCTTACAAAGAAATTCAAAAACTTTCATTGGAAATAAAAGAAGCTTTCCATGATTTTTCATTGAGATTATCTTATATCGTCGAAGGTTTCGAAGAAGGAACAGGAAAGCATCTTCATCGAGTCAAATTTATCGTTGAAAAGCTGTGTGACAAACTTGTTGGAGATGCTTATCTGAAAGAAGATATAATTTATTTTTCATCCTTGCACGATATAGGCAAAGTCTTTATTCCACAAGAAATACTTAACAAACCTGGTCCTTTAACTCCAGAAGAATGGGAAGAAATAAAAAAACACACCATTTATGCAGAACGTATACTTAGTCATCCGAGGTTCAAAGTAGCTTTGAACATAGCAAAGTATCATCACGAAAATTACGATGGCACGGGTTATCCGTTTGGTTTAAAAGGTGAAGATATACCACTTGAGGAAAGAATAGTAAAGATAGCGGATGTGTACGATGCTTTAGTATCAAACAGACCTTATAAACATCCTTATAACAAAGCGGAAGCACTGAGAATAATATTCGAAGGAGATGGAAGAGTTAATCCTGAACATTTCGACCCAAAAGTACTCCAAGCTTTTAAAGAAATTATCGATTATCTATGAGCAGCCAATAGAATTGAAAAAGATGTAGCCAATTCATATGCGGAGGTGTGAGTATGGTATTTGCGCTTGATATTGGAACAAGAAAAATAGCTGGACTACTTGTAGATTTAGACGAAGACGATAAAATGGTTGTTCACGATGTTGTAATAAGGGAACACGAACATCGTGCAATGCTTGATGGTCAGATACATGATGTTGAAAAGGTTGCAAAGGCAGTTTCGATCGTTAAGAGGCAACTAGAGGAGAGAAACAACATAAAGTTGGATAAGGTGGCTGTAGCACTTGCAGGTCGATTTTTGAAAACTTATGTGGGCGAAAACACCGTTGAATTTGATGAACCTGTTGAAATAACAAAAGATATGGTAGTGCGCATGGAATTAGATGCGGTAGCAAAGGCAACAGAGAATATTGAACCAAATATGTACTGTGTCGGATATTCTGTTATCAGGTACGAGCTGGATGGTATGTGGTTTAAAAAACTTGAAGGCTTGAAAGGAAAAAGTGCATATATAAAGGTTGTAGCAACATATTTGCCAAGCCATGTAGTTGAGGCTATGTTATCGGTACTCAAAAAAGTCAACCTTACGATAACACATCTTACGCTCGAACCTATCGCTGCCGTTAATGTAACAGTCCCTGAAGATTTAAGAATATTGAACTTGGCATTAGTTGATGTTGGAGCAGGCACGAGTGACATAGCTATATCAAAAGATGGTACAATAATTGCTTATGGAATGGTACCACTTGCGGGTGATGAAATAACAGAAGCAATAACAAAAAAGTTCTTACTCGACTTTTCGACAGCAGAATATGTGAAAAGAAACATAGAAAATTTCGAGGTAATCAAGGTAAGAAACATTTTAGATAAAGAGAAAGAAATCACTCGTGAAGAACTAATAAACACAATTTCCGATCCTGTGGACAAGATAACCAAAAAAGTAGCCGAAGAAATAATACAGCTAAATGGAGATAAACCTCAAGCTGTGCTTATTGTTGGCGGTGGTGCCAAAGTCCCTATATTTGCAACATACCTTGCGAAAAACCTCGGAATGGATGAAGAGGTAGTATCACTTAAGATGGCAAAAAATTTGGATTTTATTGATAACACAAATACAATACACGGAAGTGAATTCATAACTCCACTTGGAATAGGATACACTGCCTTACACAAAACAGGCGCTGTTTTTGAATCGGTAACTGTGAATGGTGAAACTATACAGCTAATAGGATTTAAAGGTACGTACACAGCATGGGAAGTACTTGTCCAATCTGGAATAGAGATGAGAAAATTAATTGGGAAACCAGGAAAGTCTATAGTTGTAGATTTAAACGGTGAACCGGTTGTCATTAAAGGTAAAATGCCCGTTCCTGCTTTGGTGAAGATAAATGGTAAAGAAGGCACTTTACGGGATGCCGTTAGGCATGGTGATACCATTGAAGTCGGGCAAGCAATTGATGGAGAAGACGCTAAAGCGACTTTGTACGATGTGATAAAACCTGTGAGGTTGAAATCTATGGAAAGCGAGCAGATAATTGAATACTATCCAAAGGTCTTACTAAACGACATAGAAGTCAAGGGAAACGTTGAACTGAACGACGGAGATAAAATAAAATTTGAGAAGATAAAAATCAAGGAAATTCGAGAATTTCTCAGTACTGATCTAATAAAGATTGAGTATTCCATAAACAATGTTTACAAAGAAACAATTGCTGGAGAGGTTAAAATTTTTAAAGGTGAGTTGGAGTTATCAGACGAAAACATCGTAGAACCAGGTGACGAGATCACATACGCCTTAGTTTTCAAATATCCTAAAGTAAGGGAATTACCTGAAATGGAGAAAATCAGTATTATCGTTAATATAAATGGTCAACCGACTTTAATTACAAAAGACGGCACACTCGTCTGGGTCAATGATCAACTTGTTTCTCCCGAATACGAAATAAGAAACGGAGACAAGATAAGAACTCAACTTACTGATGACCAAGGGTTCATCGTAGCTGATATACTCAAAGTAATTAACTTTGACCCAAGAAAAATTAAAAATTACACACTTTACAAAAACGGCAGAAAAACCGGATTTACAGACTCACTTGAAAACGGAGATGAAATAGTATTTGAATATGAATTAATGGAGGAAGAAGCTTAAAATATATTAGAAAGCATCCGATTACCAATCAGAGCTTTTAAAAGGTAAGGAAACCTTTTAAAAGCTCTGATTTTTTTACTTGGGTTAATTTTGAACTTTGGTTATATAATTAAGACAAGCTTAACAATGATGTTGTAACATTAAATAAAGGCTCTCAACGACCACAACTTTCTGGGGAGGTGTTGTTATGAGAAAGCTTTTTATCTTCTTGCTAATTTTTGTTACGGTTATTTCCCTTGCAAAAGTCAAGATTCAATTTTGGCATGCAATGGGAGGCTGGAGAATCGAGCTAATCCAAAACATGGTCAATGAGTTTATGAAGGCTAACCCGGATATAGCCGTTGAAGTTCAATACGTTGGCAGTTACGAGGAGATCTTAGCAAAGACTGTGGCTTCATTGCAAGCTGGTACACCACCACATGTTGTACAACTAAATGAAATAAGTACCAAGAAGATGATTGATAGTGGAGTTATTGTACCAGTTGAAGATCTTATAAAAAAAGATCCATCTTTCGATAAGAACAAATTATTACCACAAGTAAGAAATTATTACAGTATCGGTGGTAAACTGTACTCAATGCCTTGGAACAGTTCAACACCACTTCTTTTTTACAACAAAACCCTTTTCAAACAAGTAGGTTTGGACCCAAACAAACCACCAAAAACTTTCAGTGAGGTAATAAATTACTGCAGAAAACTCGTTAAGAAAGATGAAAAAGGCAACATAATAAGAACAGGCATTACATGGCCACTTTATGCGTGGTTTTTTGAACAGTGGATGGCTGAGCAAAACAAGCTCTTAGTTGATAACAATAACGGAAGAACAGGAAACCCAACAAAGGTTCTCTTTAACAATGATGCTGGACTGAAGATTATGGAATTTTGGAACACGCTTACAAAAGAAGGACTAATGATTAATACAAAGAAAGGTGATTGGACTGCCGCACGTCAACTCTTCATTTCACAAACTGTGGGTATGATTATTACTTCTACTTCGGACGTTGCTTTATTAACATCGGAAGCTCAAAAACAAGGATTCGAAATAGGAGCTGCTTATATACCTATTCCAGATGGTGTCCAAAGAGCTGGTGTTATAGTCGGTGGTGGAAGCCTTTGGATAATAAAGCAAAAGAACCAGGAAGAAATTGATGCAGCATGGAAGTTGGTAAAATATCTGGCAGATGTTGAACCTCAAATAGTATGGCATAAAGGTACAGGCTATTTCCCAGTGAGACTTGAAGCAAAAGAGAAACTAGAAAAGGAAGGTTATTACAATACAAACCCACTGCACTATGTGGCTATAAAGCAGTTACTTGAAACAATTCCATCCTATGCAACCATGGGAGCTGTTGTTGGAGCTTTTCCAGAAATAAGGACTGCAATCGAGAATGCTGTAGAAAAAATGATAAATGGTCAGTTAACACCAAAACAAGCTCTCGAAGAAGCTGAAAGGGAAGCAAACAAGGCTATAAGGCAATATTTCTAAGAACTAACGTAATAAGAAAAAGAGGCTGGCTTTTCAGCCAGCCTCTTTTGATGTAATTCTGACATGCGAGGTGAAATTGAATGAGAAGATGGATTCCTTATGTATTCTTACTACCAACCTTTCTTATAATAACAATTTTTATATATCTTCCCGCTTTCAATTCCTTTTACCTTAGCTTTTTCAAGGTCTCCGTTTTTGGTAACAGAAAAATATTTGTGTGGATTGACAACTATGTTGAGATATTTTCAGATCCTAAATTCTTAAATTCGCTTAATTTCACATTAACATTTACTGTTGTGACAGTTCTTATCTCGGTATTTTTGTCGTTTTTCATCGCCTTACTACTCAATCAAAAGGTCCCAGGTATAAGAATCTTTAGAACACTTGTTTTTGCACCATATGCTGTCTCAACTGCTGTCGCGGGTGCGCTTTGGGGATTTCTTCTTAACCCGGTAGTTGGCCATGTCAACTATCTAATGGCACGTTTATTTGGAGTTCAGGTTAACTGGTTAACTACTGCTCCTTACGCTGCTTACGCCGTAATAATAGCTGCTATATGGAAAACATTACCTTTTAATATTATTTTTTACCTTGCAGGTTTACAAAGCATACCTGATGAGCTCATAGAAGCAGGAAAACTTGACGGCGCTAATGTGTGGAACAGGATTTGGAAAATAATATTTCCTTTATTATCACCAATTACTTATTATTTAATCATAATGAGTATTATAAATGCAATGTTTCAATCATTTGCAATAATAGATGTAATGACAAAAGGTGGACCTGGTGATTACACGACGAACGTAATATATAGAATATATCTTGACGGATTTAGATTTTCCAAAACGGGTCCTGCATCAGCGCAAAGCATAATTTTATTTCTAATAATGGTTATAGTAACCTTTGTGTACTTCAAATTGGGCAGAAAAAGTGTACATTACCAATGAATGATGACTTAGGGGTGAGTTAAAATGACTAAAAGAGCAAAAAAGATAATAAACACAACTTTAATTGAAATAACATTGTTTATGTTTTCAGTATTCATGTTTGCTCCGATATTCTTAGCACTTACGATGAGTTTGCAGCCGTCAGAGTTTGTATTTTCTTACCCACCAAAAATACTCCCAAGGGGATTCAATCTCAAAAACTATACAGATGCGTTTAAGATAGTCCCATTTGGGAAGATGATATTTAATAGTTTTGTTATATCTATTTCGATAACCTTAGGTAAACTATTCACCGGAATACTTGCCGGTTATTCTTATGCAAATTTCAGATTCAAAGGAGAGAGGGTTTCTTTTGGAATAATATTCGCTACATTGTACATACCTGCAGAAATTTTGTTGATAGTACCACTTTTTCAAATAATCAGTAAATTAGGATGGGTAAATACTTATCAGGCAATGATAATTCCATTTACAGCAAGTGCCACGAATGTGTTCTTATTTCAGCAACATTTTAAAACTATTCCCAAAGATTATGAAGATGCCGCTTTGATAGACGGTGCAACACCTATACAATACCTTATTAAAGTAGTGTTACCGCTTTCAAGACCAGTTATTGGTGGAGCTGCTATTATCAATTTTACGTACGCATGGAATATGTACTTATGGCCCATGATAGTTGGAATGAAAGATGATATGAAAACCGTTCAAGTTGCTATAAATATGATAATAAACGCGGAATCTTCAAACAATTGGGGTATAATCATGGCTGCGACAATGATCGCACTATTCCCAACGCTTTTACTATTTTTCTTATTGCAGGATTTGTTTGTTAAATCACTAGTTGGAAGTGGCTTGAAAGGTTAGTTTAAGCGAAATAATGTCTAAGATATTTGGTTTTTGGTTAGTTTATTGATATAATATAAATGCATTTTAAAAAGGGCAACTTTATGGGGGGTAGAATCTGATGAAAAAGATTTTGCTTTTTGTGGTTTTGATATTTGCAACCATGTTTTTTGGTTACAAAGTAACATTTGTAGTCGAGGTACCGGACTATACTCCAAAAGATAGTAAGTTGTACATAGCTGGAAATTTCAACAGTTGGAACCCAGGGGATGTAGATTACCAATTGAGGAAAGAAGAAAACAGATTTGTTGGAACATTCGATTTTAGTGGCAAAATAGAATTCAAGTTCACGAGAGGATCTTGGGAAAGTGTTGAAAAAGGAGCGAAAGGTGAAGAAATCCCCAACCGGATACTCGAAGTGAATAGTGATGTTACGCTGAACATAAAAATCTATCATTGGAGGGATTTTGTGGAAAAGCAAATGGCTGGTTTAAAATCAACGTATACTGGAAACATAAAATTAATCAAAGATTTCTACTCCCCTGAACTTAATAATTCTCGGAATATAATTATCTATCTTCCTCCAAATTACGATTCTTCTAACGAACGTTACCCAGTTTTGTATATGCATGATGGGCAAAACATATTCGATGCTTCAACATCATTCAGTGGTATAGAATGGAGTGCTGACGAAACAACCGAAAGTTTTATTAAGGAAGGATTAATAAAGCCTATAATTATTGTTGGAATATATAACACAGGAAATGATAGAAGAAATGAATATTCGCCATGGGTTGACAAGAACTATGGCGGTGGAAAGGGTGATCTTTACGCAGAATTCATCGTTAAAACGCTAAAACCATACATAGACAAAAACTTCAGAACACTACCAGATAGAGACAACACAGCTATAGCAGGTTCCTCACTTGGCGGACTTATTTCACTTTACATAGGATTTAAATACAACAACGTATTTTCAAAAGTGGGTGTTATGAGTCCTGCATTTTGGTTTGCAGATAAAAAAATATTTGATTTCGTCACTTTTACTGAAGTGCCATATCCTACTAAGATTTATATGGATGTTGGAACTCGAGAAAGTTCAAATCCAGAGATTTATGTGATCGACGCTCGCAACATGTACAAGTTACTTCAGAAGAAGACAAATGTACAACTCGTTTATATGGAAGATCAAGGCGCTATACATTCAGAAAGTGCATGGGCTAAAAGGTTTCCGGAATTGCTGCTGTATTTTTTCGAGCAGTGATTTGAGTAAAGTAAATTAAATAGGGAGGAAAAGACTATGAAAAATTTTACAGTTTTAATTGCTTTGGTCTTGTTACTTTTTCAGACTATAGTGTTTTCTTGGAGTGGTCATGAAGCTTACACTTATTTGGTTATCAGCTCGACTAACATAGACAAAGAAAGATTGGTCACAGTTACTCCATATTCTTATAAGGAGACAAGAGTTTACAATTCAGAGTATTATTACAAAGAAGATTTTGCAGGTAAAAGAAAATTTTTCGATGATCTCGGAGATGGGATATTTCCACCAGATCCTATACCTACCAATGGTAAGCTTCCAGTTTGGCAAATACTTACAATTTATGCTCAATTTCCTGATTTTGGAATGGATGAAGGTTTAAACCTTTCTTTATTACAGGCTTTAATAGGTAACAGCCAAGGTGTTAGACACATGCGATACAAACTCGGTATTATAGAAGCCTTCGAAGGCGACAAATCTTTCTTGTACTTTGTAGAAATGTCAAAACAAGCATTTGCTAAGAACGATGAGTATTGGGGATATCGGTTTCTTTCTTATGCTCTTCACTATATGCAAGATCTTTTTCAACCATACCACGAATGTCCAGGAACTTTCTGGGAAGTTTTGACAGGATTGTTTGATAAAACGACTATGAAGATGCTTAACAATGCTCACTATACTTATGACAATTATCTTCTTTATTTAATGTTTTATTCAAAACATAAGGAAGAAATAAGGAAAATTATCCAACAAACTCCTGAAAGGTTTATTTCAAATAATTATGAACAGCTTGTAAATGAAATCATGATGTACGGATATTCTAAATTTCCTCAAGTCCACTCAGAAATGAAAAAAGCATTTGGTGAGGTTTTGTATAATAGAATCCCACAGATGGGGGATTTTAAAGATCTTGAAGAAGCTGGTAAACTTGAAGGTTTATATACAGTAACAAAAGAGATTGTAAACACCATGACCAGCACAATCAAAGGATTTTTAACAGAGTACCTTAAAAAATATCAAAAATAAGTATTAATAAATTTTGATGTGTAAAACTTTAAAAACATACTTATTTTCAATTAATCGTGGGGTTTTTAAAACTCCACGATTTTTTTGATATAGGATATAATTATTTTGAGAACTACAGTTAAACATGCTAAGATCGCATAACTTGATTTATTTAATTTCTCTGAATTCTAACTTATTCATTTTAGATTATGAAAAAAAAACATCTGGAGGTGTTGATTGTGTGGGAGTTTGTAAAGCAAGCTGATCCAGAGATATACGAAGTAATAATTAAAGAATTTGAAAGACAAGAGTATGGTCTTGAGTTGATAGCTTCGGAAAACTTCGTCTCGCCAGCAGTTATGGAGGCAATGGGGAGTGTATTAACAAACAAGTATGCGGAAGGTTATCCAAAAAAAAGGTACTACGGTGGTTGCGAATGGGTTGATGTGGCAGAAACACTTGCAAGAGAAAGGGCGAAGAAGCTCTTCAACGCAAAATACGCAAATGTTCAGCCACACTCAGGTTCACAGGCAAACATGGGAGCTTATTTTGCATTGGCAGAACCCGGTAGTGTATTGATGGGAATGTCATTAAGTCACGGGGGACATCTAACGCATGGAGCTAACGTTAACTTTTCCGGTCAGATCTACAAAGTGGTCCAATATGGCGTTAATCCACAAACGGAAATGATAGACTATGAGGAAGTTAGAAAACTAGCACTTGAACATCGTCCAAAGATTATAGTTGCAGGTGGTAGCGCTTATTCGCGAATTATAGACTTTAAGAAATTCAGAGAAATTGCCGATGAAGTTGGTGCATACCTTGTAGTTGATATGGCACACTTTGCTGGTCTTGTTGCGGCTGGTATTTATCCAAATCCAGTTGAATATGCCCATGTTGTTACGAGTACAACGCATAAAACGCTTAGAGGACCACGTGGCGGTTTAATTCTTACTAACGATGAGGAGATTTACAAAGCTATAAACAAAACCATCTTCCCGGGTATCCAAGGTGGACCACTTATGCACGTAATTGCAGCTAAGGCAGTATGCTTTAAAGAAGCATTAACAGAAGAATTCAAAGAATACCAAAAACAAATAGTTAAGAATGCAAAAGCACTTGCAAATGCACTTGAACAGAGAGGATTGCGAATAGTATCAGGAGGAACTGATACACACCTTATGCTTGTTGATCTCACGCCACTAAACGTTACTGGTAAAGCGGCTGAGACAGCCTTAGGATATTGCCACATAACGGTTAATAAAAACACTATACCAAACGAAACGCGATCACCGTTTGTTGCAAGTGGAATAAGACTTGGTACACCAGCACTTACAACACGAGGTATGAAAGAAGAGCAAATGGAAGAAATAGCGGAACTTATAGTAACAGTTTTGAAAAACGTGAAAGATGAAGAAGGCAACGTTGACCAAGAAATCTCTAAGGTAGTCACAGAAAAAGTACTCAAACTGTGTGAGAAATTTCCGCTTTACAAAGGTAAGATAACTTTGTAATTTAAGGGAGGGAAAAAACATGGTTGTGAGACCATTCAGAGCGCTGAGACCTACAAAGGATATGGTAAGCAAAATAGCAGCAAAACCTTACGATGTTGTTACCGAAGAACAGGCAAGGGAAGTTGCAAGAAATAACCCTTACACATTCTACAAAGTATCAAGACCGGAAATTAACTTTGAATATTCAGCAAACACACATGATCCAAAAGTCCTGGAAACAGGTAGAAAACATCTTGAGTGGCTTGTGAATGAAGGATTTATGTTCCTTGACGATAAACCAGCCTTTTATATTTATCAGCAGCACTGGAAAGACCATGTCCAAACAGGAATCTTTGCAACTTTTTCTGTTGATGAATATATAGAAAATAAGATCAAAAAACACGAGCTTACAAGAAAAGACAAAGAAGACGAGAGGGCGTTGCATGTAAAAGTTGTGAAAGCTCACTCTGGTCCGGTCTTTCTGATGTACAAATCTAACCCAGAAATAGACAACTTGATATTCAGAAATGCAAAAGGACAACCAGAGTATGATTTTGTTAGCGAAGCTGGTGTAAGGCATATTTTGTGGATAGTCAAGGATGATGAAGAAATTAAAAGAATATCGGATGCTTTCAAATCTGTCGAAGCTTTTTACATAGCTGATGGGCATCATAGGGCTGCCGCGGCAGTTAGAGCAGCTATTGATTATAGAAATGAAAATCCCAACTACACTGGAGACGAAGAATTTAACTACTTTTTGGGAGCCCTTTTTCCACACAATCAGTTAAGAATACTGGATTACAACCGCGTTGTAAAAGATTTGAATGGGTATTCTGAAAAAGAGTTTATTAGCAAAGTTCGCGAAAAATTTGATGTAATACAAGTGGAAGCAACTTACAAACCCGAGCATAAGCATACAATAGGCATGTACATCGACGGTAAGTGGTATAAACTTGTTCCAAAACCAGATACTTATAACGAGAACGATGCGATAGATTCTCTTGATGTTTCCATTCTTCAGAATAATCTGCTTGCACCAATTCTTGGTATAGAAAATCCA
The DNA here is from genome assembly GCA_026419195.1 of Fervidobacterium sp. NCBI lineage: Bacteria > Thermotogati > Thermotogota > Thermotogae > Thermotogales > Fervidobacteriaceae > Fervidobacterium > Fervidobacterium sp. The sequence goes on along the minus strand of JANZZV010000001.1, from coordinate 196,196 downwards.
AGAACTGATAAAAGGATAGATTTTGTTGGCGGTATACTTGGGATAGAGGAGTTAGTAAGATTAGTTGACAACGGTTCCTTCAAAGTAGCATTTGCTATGTTTCCCACATCCATTGATGATCTACTAAAAGTTTCTGACGAAGGGAAGATAATGCCTCCAAAATCAACATGGTTTGAACCCAAACTGAAATGTGGAATAGTGGTACATTTGATATAGTAAGTATCCGGAGTCTGAATTTTCAGACTCCGGTTATTAAATTCCTTTTCTCATCTGCTTTAATGTTCTTATTATCGTCTTTGCCCTTTTTCTACCTATACCTTCTACTTTTTGCAAATTACTTGCATCAGTTTTCATCAAGTTTGAGATATTTTGAAAAGATCTAACAAGATTTTGAGATATGTTCATTGGAATGTGTATTTCTCGTTTCAAAATTCTATAACCCCTTGGACTTACAATTGTTTCTGAAACTTGTTGTTGATTACTCAAATCATATCCAAGAGCCTTGGAAAAGCTTAAAATTCTATGTTCCGATTTTGTAAGTACGTCAAGCAAGATCTTCGCATTTTCTTCACTTATCTCATTTTTTGAGTAATCCATGATAATAAGTACCAGTATATCGTTAAGATCTTTCAAAACTTCCCTAAGTCTTAAAGAGGCCAATCTACCTTCATTTCCAAGTTCCACTATATGAACAAGGATATTGTTGGAAATAACCTTGATTTCAACACCACGTATTAGTACCTCACAAACAAAATCGAGAGGTACCCCACCTCTCAATTCCATTTTATCTAAATAATCAAGATTTTTATCGAGTGATTCTCTGAATCTCTCAAGTGCATTAATTGTTTGACCAACTTTTGTTAATACAAAATTTATGTCTTCAAAAATATATTTTCTGTCCTTATAATAAAGTGTGAACACATTCCTACGCTTGGATATGGCAATCACCATTTTTCCAAGTTGTTTTGCAACACGCTCTGCTGTCCTATGCCTTGTGCCCGTCTCATTCGTTGGAATGGAAGAATCTGGCACAAGATGAACATTTGCAGCAATTATTCTATTCACAGATTCGTCAATAACAATTGCACCATCCATTTTTGACAACTCGTACAGTTTTTCGGGTGTAAATGGACAATCTATTTTAAAGCCGGATTGAAAGATACTATGTCTTGCTTTTATTTCATCTTCGTTTATAAACACTATTAAAGCTCCTACGTGAGCATCCATTATATCATCAATAGCTTTTCTAAGTCTCGTACCTGGCGAAAGCATTCTAATCTTATCTAAAAACTCCTGGTCAAATATTTCAGCCATCTTCGACCACTCTCCTGAAATTTTCTCAAGAAATCTTAGGGTAGAATTTACAACCTTTACAAATTATATTATACACTAATTCCGGAACATATGTTATAATGAGTAAGGTTATTGTGATAAGAAAAAACATTTTTAGGAGGAGTAATTTATGCATGTAGTAGGTATAGACCTGGGAGGGACCTTCTTTAAAGTAGGACTCGTCGAAGTTGAAACTGGGAAGATCAAAAACAAAATTGAGCAAGAAACTAACGTTCAAGAGGGAAGAGAAAAGGTCATTGAAAGAATGGCAAAGGCAGTGTTAGATATAACGAAGGGTAGTGAGTATCTTGGTGTAGGAATCGGTTCTCCGGGTTCTATTGATCATGATAAGGGTATTGTAAGATTTTCACCAAACTTCCCTGATTGGGTTGACTTTGAACTTGGTGAAATGTTATCAAGTAAACTTGGTAAACCTGTGTACGTTGAAAATGATGCTAACGCCTTTGTTTTAGGCGAAAAGTGGTTTGGTGCAGCTAAAGGACATAGCCATATAGTAGCCTTGACACTTGGTACTGGAGTTGGTGGTGGAGTTATATCACATGGCATGCTCATAACCGGACATAATGGTATTGGAACCGAATTAGGACATGTTATCATAGAACCTAAGGGACCGCAATGTGGTTGCGGAAATTATGGTTGTTTAGAATCCTTAGCCAGTGCTACAGCAATCCGTAGAATGGCAATTGAAGGGCAAAAAAAGTTCCCAGAATCGATCATTTTTAAATCAGAAAAGATAGATGCAAAAGCCGTTTTTGATGCAGCTAAGCAAGGAGACTTGCTCGGTAAATCGATAATTGAGATAGTGATAAACGCACTTGCAATAGGAATCTCAAATTTTATACATATATTCAACCCAGAAGTTGTGGTTATTGGTGGTGGTGTTTCGAGAGCAGGCGAAATTCTTTTCAAACCATTGAGGGAAAAAGTTGAGCATTTGGTTATGCCTTCTTTCAAAGGTACATATGAAATAGTGCAAAGTCCACTATTCGAAGAAGCCGGAATACTTGGTGCAGCTTCTGTAATATTGCAAAACTTAAAATAGTACATAAAAAACTGGAGGTGTTTTGGTGATGAAAAAGTATTTGTTTCCTATCTTAGTTTTAGTTTTAACCATTTTAGCCGTTGTGGTTAGCACAGCTGCAGACTCAAAAACAGGTCCCAAACTTGCTTACATCGATCCAAATAAAGTACTTCAAAACTACGACAAGTGGATTAATTTCCAAAAGCAAATGCAAGATGAGATAGCAAAGTATCAAGCAGAGTTGGACAAGATTAAAGATAACACTCAAAAACAACAAAAATACCTCGAATACCAGCAAGCAATAAACACAAAAATAGCGCAAACTCAACAGCAAATAGAAGCAGAAATACTTGGTAAGGTTAAAGAGTACGCAGAAGTAATGGGATACGACTTTATTTTCAACAGCACCACAATGGCATATGGAAGTCAAGCTTACAACATTACTGATGCATTCATAAAATATCTAAAAACGTCGAAGAAATAAATTCCAAACATTCTATGAAAGACAGAATTTTGTGTGAAGGTATATTCAAAAAATTTGGTAAAAAAGTGGTTTTGAACAACGTATCCTTAGAAGTTAGTACAGGTGAGGTAGTAGGATTGCTTGGTCCAAATGGATCAGGTAAGACTACTTTATTCAACATAATCTTAGGTGTGGTTGTTTGCAATAAAGGAGAGATTTATTTCAATGAAAAGAAGATTACAAACATGCCTATACACAAAAGGGCAAGATTGGGTATAACCTATTTGCAGCAAGAAACTTCTGTTTTCAGAGAGCTAAGAGTTGAGGAAAACTTGAGAACAATTTTAGAATTTCAAAAATTGAGAAGGAAAGAAAAAGAAGAGATAATCACAGAGGCATTAAGTGAGTTTGGTATAGAGGATTTAAGAAAGCAATTTGCCTATTCACTTTCCGGTGGTGAAAAGCGCAGATTAGAACTTGCAAGAATGATGGTGCTAAAACCGAAATTTGTACTACTTGATGAACCTTTCATAGGTATTGACCCAAAGACAGTAAAAGAAATCCAGAAAATAGTGATAAACTTAAAAGAACGTGGTATTGGTGTTATAATAACAGATCATTCCGTGGAAGCTTTAAAACCCATAGTTGACAGACTTTACGTTATTCATAAAGGTGAAGTATTAGCATCTGGAAATCCTTCAGAAGTTCTTGAAAATGACTTGGTTAAAAAAGTTTATCTCGGTGAATAACAGTCAAAGATTACGGAGGAGATATGCAAATTATAATACACTTCAAAAAAAAGGGGCTCATGAGATATCTATCTGCTATAGAATCGGCTAATGCAGTAATAAGGGTTCTTAACAGAAGCGGTTTAGAAATGCAATTTTCAGAAGGATTTCACCCTTCGCCTAAGGTCTCTTTCTTGGATTCAACACCTACAGGCATGATCGACCTTGCTATGTATGTATCTGTTAAATTAAGGAATGAAATTACCGAGTTTGATAGCCTCAAATTTTTAGAAAAGCTCAAAATGCTTTCACCAAAAGGAATAGAGCCCACTAAGGTATTTAAAAGTGAGGTTAATCTAAACAAAATTGTCGACGCATATGAATATTTATTGTTTTCCGAAAAAGAACTTTTCCTTTCAGAACCTGTTTTAAAGCATTCAGGAAAAACTTTTATCCCTGCAGAAGTTATGAAAAATCTTGAAGTTGTTTTGAAAAGAAATATATTTGTGATAAAATATACTATCGATAGGGAAAAATTATTTAACCCATTTTTATTAGAAGGCACTTTTTTGGCAGTACGCAAAAAAGCACTCTCTAAAGGGGAAGATGTCTCTAAAATACTGGAGGGACAAGAACATGAAAGTTTTAGTTGTAGATGATTCGGACGTCTTGAGAAAGATAACAGTCTATAACCTGCGAAAACTTGGAATGGAAGTTGAAGAAGCGGTAGATGGTATCGAGGGACTCGAAAAGATGCGTTCTTGGCACCCAGATGTTGTGATATTAGATATCATGATGCCACGAATGGACGGTTTTACAGTACTTAAAGAGATGAAAAAAGATGAATCTATTAAGGATATTCCCGTGATCGTTCTAACTGCAAAAGGTGGTCATAACGATGAACAGATAGCACTTTCGCTTGGTGCAAAGAAAGTTATGACAAAACCTTTCAGTCCGACTCAGTTGGTCGAGGAGGTAAAACTGATTGTTGGATAAAGACAGTGAGAAAAAGATCGTAGATTGTATAAAAAGCATTGCAAAGTTGTTCGAAAAAGACGTTGAAGAAGTTACCTCTATAGAAGATTTGATAAACAGATGCGATGAGTTGGCTCAACACATAAAAAAATGGATGTTAGATCAAAAGTCGAATAACGAAGCGCTTCAACAATTAATAGATGCACAGTTGGAAGAACTATCTGCTGCATATGAAGGTTTATCTGCTCTCTTTGAGATAAATAAGATCATATCATCCATTGAAGAACCGTGGTTAATATTAAAAAGTATTCTAAAACTTTTAAAAAATGCAGTAAATTATACAATAGGTATTATAAAACTCGTGATAAACAACCAAATTTTCCTTGAATTTCACGGTGGTGCAGAAGAAGATGTTAATGAATTAGCTGATTATTTCGAAAATCAGCTCAGTGAGAATAACGAACTGATATTCGTAGACTATGAACCACAAAAGGGTGGTTACATTTTAATACCTATTTCTTCAGAATTTGGAGAATATGGCTATCTTGCTCTTTCAAATTATCATTCGAGTAGGTTTTTTACAGCCGGTGACAAAAAGATCGCAGAAGCTGTTGCACAGCAAATTTTGACGGCTGTTAACAGATATATAATGATACAAAGGGAGATAGAGAAGAAAAGAATTGAAGAGCAATTACAAATAGCAAGGAGAATTCAACAGGGGCTCCTTCCTAAGCAATTTCCAAAAAGCAACTGGCTTGATATAAGTGCAGATAGCATATCAGCAGTACAAGTTGGTGGAGATTACTACGATGTTATAGAATCAAAAGATGGATCAATAGTCTGTTGTGTTGCCGATGTTTCTGGTAAAGGTTTACCTGCAGCGCTTATTATGTCCTCCTTCAGAAGTATGTTCAGACTTTCAGGTAGCATATCAAATGACCTTAGAGCTCTCGGTTCACAATTCGACAAGATGATACACGATGATTTTGAAATCGGCAGATTCATAACGTCAATAATCATGAAAATACATCAAAACGGCTTGGTTGAGATTTTGAACGCAGGACACGATCCCCTTTATGTTGTGAGAAACAACAAAATAATAAAAATAGAATCAACAGGGACACCTTTTGGTATACTTGGTAACGGAGTATACGATATTGAACATTTTCAGGCACAAAGTGGAGATATTTTCGTTGCGTTCACAGACGGAGTTGTAGAAGCAAGAAATATAAATGGAGAGGAGTTTGGTTTTGAAAGGTTTGAAGAGGTAATATTGAAAAATAAATACTCAAAGGCTGCAGACATAGTAGGTAAGATAATAAATGCCGTATTTGAGTTTTCTCTCGGCACCACTCAACATGATGACACCACTGTCTTGGTTGTGAGGTATGAATAATTATCAATTGTTATCAATAATATAAAACGACTTGGAGGTGTGCGGATGATAGAAGTAGGAGATCTTGAAAAAGGTATGTACATTAAGTATGAAGGCGACATATACAGAGTTATCGATGTTAACAAACATTTCAGAGCGCGTGGCTCTGGCTTGATAAGAACAAAACTAAAAAATCTTTCCACAGGATTGATTCGAGATGCAAACTTCTCCAGCGGTGAAAAAGTAGAAGAGGCGGAACTTTCATTTAGAAAAGCCGAATATCTTTACAATGATGGAGAAAATTATTATTTTATGGATATACAATCATACGAACAATATGCAATTCCAGAAGTGGAAGTTGATGAAGCAAAGTACTACCTGATTGAAAACACGCAAGTAGATCTTGTTATGCATGATGAAAAACCAATTGGTATCCAATTACCAACAACTGTTGTGCTTCAGGTGATAGAAACAGAACCTAACTTTAAAGGCGATACAGTTTCAGGTGGAGGTAAACCAGCTGTTCTTCAAACAGGTTTAAAAATCACAGTACCATTTTTCATAAATGTCGGTGATAAAATAAAAGTTGACACCAGAACAGGTGAATATATTGAAAGAGCTTAACGACCATAAAAGTTCTAGATTAATGAAGAGAGGTGAAAAAATGGGAAACATAACTGTTTCAGATAACGTAATAATAGAAATAACCTACAGAGCTATCTGTTCTGTTTACGGTATTGAACCAGATGATAGGGATTTCAAAAAACAGCGGAAAAACATAAATGTTGAACGAACACCCGAAGATAACATAATAATCAACATCAAACTCGACGTACCTTACGGAGAAAACATCGTCGAATTTTCCAGAAACGTTATGAAAAATGTTAGTGAAAACGTCTCCCAAATGACAGATAAAATTGTCGAAGCTGTTAACATTACAGTGAATAACGTATTTGAAAACAAAACATGATTTGAACATCGTTTAATTAGACAGGAGTGGAACTAAATTGGTATCTAAAAGAAGGGTACTCAGAGAAATAGTAGTCAAAATCTTATTTCAACTTGATTTTAGGCCAAGTGAATTCGAAGATATTTTAAACGAACTTAGTAGTAAGATAAAAGAATCAAAACTCAAAACAGATGTTGAGAGATACGCAAGAGGAATTTATGAAAGATTGGACGAACTTGATTCTATCATTTCTCAGCAGCTCATAAATTGGGATTTTCAACGTGTTTCTCATCTTGAGCGCAGCGTTTTAAGACTTGGAACTTACGAATTGATGTATGAAATGGATGTACCTATTGAAGTAACACTTGATGAAATGATAGAAATATCCAAAAAGTATGCTTCAGAAGAGAGCGGAAAATTTGTTAATGGAATTTTAGACAAAATAGCAAAATCATATGCACCAAAAGAAAAATTTAATCTCTGAACACTTTAATTGTGATCTTACTATCCATATTGTTTACTGTTCTAGTTTATTTCTCAAGTATCTCGAGGGGGTAGGGGTTCATTTTCATGAATTATATCGAACTGCTTGTTGTTATTGTTGTTTCCACGTTGATTTTGATATCTGCTTTAGATACACTTAGCTATGTTATCATCCACGCAAATCATGTGTTATTGAGAAACAGCAGAGAATTGAGAACATTTCATATATTGAACTATATCAGATACGACTTTACAAAACACGCACTTGAAAATCCTAAGATAAGAATTTCAAATCCACGTTCTTCGGAATCAAAGTTTACATTTGACGAATACATTGATGAAAAAGTTAAAAGAGTAACTTACAGAGCCATCGCAATTTCACCAGAAAGCTATCAAGTTTTCAGAGATACCTATGTACACAACGGATTTTACTACGAGTTTGCAAATAGAAGAACGTTCCAAATAAACAGTAAATTAGAATTTAAAGAATCTTCCGATAGAAAATTCTTAGTAGTTTCAAGTGCTTTATATGGTGACGTAATGATCCCAAAAAATCCGCCTTCTGTTTTTATAAAAGGTATAGAGATAAGAAAAATCAGAGAAAAGTAAAGAGGTGTGAAAATGGACTTATCAAAACTGCTATCACCTCAAAGAACGGTTGTAATGGGAATCATAAATATGACACCTGATTCCTTTTACCCGAACAGTCGAGTGGATGAATTTAACTTACTAAAAAAGGTAGAAGAAATGATAAATTATGGGGTGCAAATAATAGATATCGGTGGTGAAAGTACGCGACCAGGTTCCGAACCTGTTCCTCTCGAAGAAGAACTTAAACGAGTAATACCTGCAGTAAAAGCGATCAGAAAGCATTTTGAAATTCCAATCTCCGTCGACACGTACAAATCAGAAGTAGCAAGACAATCTTTGGAAAACGGTGCAGACATAATCAATGACGTAAGTGCTCTTAGAATGGATGAAAACATGGTAAATATAATTGCACATTACAAATGTCCAGTCATTTTGATGCACATGAAAGGTACCCCAAAGACAATGCAACAAAACCCGCAATATAATGACGTTGTGAAAGAAATAATCGAGTTTTTCAAAGAGCGGATAGAATTTGCCCACAAAAATGGTATAAAAGACATAATAATTGACCCAGGAATCGGTTTTGGAAAAAACTTGGATCACAACCTGGAAATTTTAAAAAATATTGATAAATTCAAGACACTTGGTAAACCAATCCTTATAGGTGCAAGCAGAAAATCAATGATAGGTGCGATTCTTAACTTACCGACTGAGGAAAGGTTGAATGGTACGCTCGCGATAACTGCTTACTGCGCAATGAAAAACGTGAATATCGTAAGAGTACATGATGTAAAAGAAAACGTTGAAGTTATAAAAATCATTGAAGCAATTAAGAATGCCAATTGAAATTTCTAAAATTCTCGTACATGATTTGTGCGAGCCACCGAGAGGAAACGAAAATGGATAAGACAAGACTTGACAAATTTTTGTCTAACGCACATGTTGGAACACGAAGCGAGGTCAAAAAATACATAAAGCAAGAAAGAGTCAGAGTTAATGGAAAAGTGATAACGGATCCTTCGTATCACATAATGTCATCCGATGTTGTAACGTTCGATGGAGAAAAAATAGCTCCACACCGCAATGTTTACATCATACTGTATAAACCTGCTGGTTTTGTTTCAACAACATCAGAGAGAGAACCAACTGTAATGAATCTAGTAGTTCATCCTTATATCAAAGAACTACACATAGCCGGTAGGCTCGATAAAGACGTTGAAGGATTACTTATATTAACAAATGACGGGGAATTTACACATAAAGTAATTTCACCGAAAAGCCATGTGGAAAAAGAATATATAATACAATTTCAAAATCAGATAACAGTGACTGAACATATGAAAAATACGATACAAGAAGGTCTGTATATACAACCTGGAATAAAAACGTTACCTGGGAAAATAGAGCAAGTGGACGAAAGAACTGTCTCAATTGTCATCGTTGAAGGTAAGTATCACCAAATAAAACGTATGTGTGCCGCACTTGGTTTGAGCTCGTGGGAAAAGATTACAAGAATCAGAATTGGAAATTTAACTCTCCACGGTCTTGAAAAAGGAGAATGGAAAGAAATCGAAAAAAAGGATATAGAATACGCGATATTTGGATGATTTTGTCATAGCAGACAAAATGGAAAGCCCCCAATAATATGGGGGCCTTTTGGTTTTCAGTTTTTAGTAAGTAACATTTTCTAATTTAGTATATTTCTTTGTGGTTCCAGCCTCGAAAAATACTTCTATAGTATGGGATGGAGCTGAAGAATCGCTTTCAAATGCAACTATCCAGGAAGACTCAACATATTCCACAATTCCGAGAGCAGTTAAATCAACATTTCCATAAGAATCTGTATAAGTTATAACCCCTCCTGTTTTTTGACAAATCTCTCTTGGATCATTCTCGGCAGAAAAACTTGAGGCAGATGTTGAATAAAAGGAACCCGGTACAAAAGCACCGTGAATCGTAAAATACCCAACAAGATAAGGTAACAGCTCTGATTTAGTAAAATGTGCAAACGAAGTTCCATCACCTTTGTAATGAGCGGGCGCATCAGTGATAATAATCATCGATTTTTGCGAACCCACTCTCCATTCAAGAGCAGTAGCTGCAAACATAATAGCATCGTATGGATTTTCAGGAGTATCACCCCCGAATCCAGCATAAAGCTCCGAAACATAGTCTTTAGCTTTGTCTGGAGAGGAAAGATCAAGATACGGGAATTCTATTTCGATATCACTCGGTGGATTTACGTAATCATCGAAAGGTACAACACCTATTCTAACATCTAGACCACTATCTTTAAGAGCCTGTGAGAATGCTATTATGCTGTTCTTGGCTCCTTGAATTGATGGAGACATACTACCTGTAACATCAAGGATTATTGCTATATCTATCTTATTTTTTACCGTACTCTCTTTATAGACTACAAACCCTTGCTCTTTATTATCTTCAAAAACTCTAAAATTAGATGGAGATAAACTTTCAAATCCTGGTACACTAACACGGAGCTTAACGTAATCAGGAACCGCTATGGGTAGTAGTGTTGGTTGTTTATCAACAACTGCGTATATCCCTATCGTCGAGTAACTGGACACATTCGGTTTAGTTGTTCCAGCAGGATCCTTTGGTATTGTAGATGGCGCAGTTGGTATATTTGAACAACTATACAATATTAAAATCGTAGTAACAAAAATGATACAAAGTATAATACTTTTCTTCATTTCCATTCACCTCCTAAAATCCAATACCTATGCCCGCGCTAACTGCATAGATGCCAAGAGTTTGAAAAGAAGTTGTCAAAGAAGTCATACCTTCAATGAAAAATACTATACCTTGTCCAAATCTAAGTCCTGCTTTAACATGAAATAATTCCATTGAATAAAGTAAGAAATTTAAATTTTGCACGTCAAATATAATTATTGGAGCTACTCCAATATAAATTAGATTGGTGAAGAGAGGAAAGGCTAAGTAAATATAAGGATCAAGTTCTAATAAGTTTATTTCTCCTATGTTTATCTCTTCAACCTCTTGAAAACTACCTAACGGATAATATGACTCAAGCATGAACGAAATTCCAGATGACAACGTACCAATCCTTGCACCAATGTATGGTCTACTTCGTCCTCCAAGTTCCATACCACCCAGTACCGATAATTCAAAACTCATACCAACCACCACTGCTAGAGTCAAAACTAATGCCAATATCTTTTTCATAACCATCACCTCCTTGTTTTTTGAATCTTAATCATTTTGACCTTGCAATAAATATATTAGTTCAAATTTATATATTAATTTTTAACTAGCATTATAACATTTAATTAAAATTAAGAAATCTAAAAATAAAACAAAAATCCCCTGCTTTTTAAAGCAGGGGATTTTTAACCTATTGTTAACTTATTCAATTTTGATTTCAAGAGCTGGTTTTTCCTCTTTCTTCTTTGGCATTTCTAATGTCAGAACACCTTCGTTATATCTTGCTGTAATGTGTTTCACATCAACATAATCAGGTATGATGAACGATCTTTCAAACTTTCCAAAGCTTCTTTCGATGATTCTGTAGTTCCTACCTTTTTCATCTCTTTCCCTCTTCTTTTCTCCACTTATTTTAAGAACTCCATCTTCGACTGTAATCTTAAGTTCTTCCTTCTTTACACCCGGAACTTCAAGTTCGAGTACAACTTTATCTTGAGTCTCATAAGCATCTACCCTTGGGTAGAATTCGGAGTCTGTTCTCAGAGGTTTCATAAACTCACTAAAAAGTCTGTCAATCTCTTTTTGAAGTTCCATAAATGGTTCAAAGAAATCTTTTCTTGCCAACATACTCCCACCTCCACTATCTAAGTTTTTTGATTCTCACACTTACCACTTGTATTATATATAATTAGCACTCAATTGTCAAGAGTGACAGTACAAATAGCGAGAATTGCTATAGTAGATTTGTCAACGGTAACTTATTGTTGTAAATATATATGTAACTAAAAATTATAGCACTCGTTACTTATAAATGACAATAAAACTGTTGTGAAAAAAACGGGTGCAATCGCACCCGTTCAGAAAGTTTTTGCCTAATTATCTTAGTGGTAAAAATTAAGTTGATAGTTCTTTTATTAACCTATCGACGAGAAGGATCCCAACTCTTTCTTGTGCTTCGTATGTTGATGCACCAATGTGTGGTGTCGCAACTACATTTGGTAGAGACAAGAGTTTTTGTCTCAAGTCATCTGTTGGTGGTTCTACTTCGAAAACATCGAGCCCCGCTGCGTATATCTTACCACTTGTTAAACCCTCATACAAGGCCGCCTCATCTATAATACCACCGCGTGCTGCGTTAACTATTATTACCCCATCTTTCATTTTTGAAATTGATTCTTTGTTTATCAAGTTCTTAGTTTCTTGAGTTAAAGGTACATGTATTGTTATGTAGTCACTTTCTCTGTAAATTGTTTCAAGGTCAACTATTTTCACGTTCATATCTGTTTCCTTTATATATGGATCGTAAGCTAAAATTTTCATATCGAATGCAGACAATCTTTTAGCAACTTCTTTTCCTATGTTTCCAAATCCAATTATTCCCACTGTTCGGCCAAACAGTTCATGACCCTCGAGTTCTTTCTTAGTCCATTTGCCATTCTTTAGGTCATTTGTACCCCTTGCTATATGTCTGGAACAAGCGATCATTAAACCTATTGTAAGCTCTGCAACTGATATGCTGTTAGCTCCCGGCGTATTTATTACTTTTATTCCTTTTGATTCGGCAGTTTTTACATCAATGTTGTCAAGTCCTGTGCCTGCTCTACCGATTATCTTAAGGTTTTTACCAGCTTCAATTATTTCCGCAGTAACCTTAGTTGCACTCCTTACTATAAGCACTTCTATTTCAGGCATGATTTTTATTAATTCGTCTTTTTCATAATGCTGCGATGTTAGAACAATTCCGGGAAGACCTGCAAGCTTTTCGGTCGCTTGCTTATCAAGTGGATCGTTTATATGAATCCTCATTTTACTTCACCAACCCTTTGAAAAGCACTTCCTCAGCTGCCAATACACCTTTTCCAAGTTCTAGTTTGTACCCAAGTTCGGCAAGTGTAAACTCGAGGGCAGAAATACCAGTTATTATATCAAATGGACTCACCCAACCAAGATGTGAGATTCTGAATAATTCATCTTTCATAGGTTCTTGTCCAGCAGCAATTGTTACACCATATTTATCACGCATAATTTTTGTTATTTTGCTTGCTGGAATACCTTCTGGAGAATTTACAGCTGTGAGAACATTACCTGGCCTTTCTGAGAAGAACGTTAATCCCAATGCCTTTATTGCAGCCCTTGTCGCTTCACCTAAGAGTGCATGCCTTGCCCAAACATTTTCAATCCCTTCTTCTTTCAGCATTTTAACAGCCTTGTTAAGCATATATATAAGATTAACAGCGGTTGTCCATGGATTATCTGGAGAACTTTTTTTATACCTTCTAAGGTCAAAATAATATCTGTTGTTTGTGCACTTTTCGACCTTTGCGTACGCCTTGTCATTAATCGCTATGAACGCAAGCCCAGGAGGTAACATCCAACCTTTTTGAGCACCTGATACGACAACATCAATACCCCATTCATCCATCTTCAGCGGCTCTGCCAATAATCCGCTTACAGCATCCGTTACAAGAATTATGTCCGTGTCTTTTGTGAGTTTTGCGATATTCTCAATGTCGATAACAGTACCTGTTGATGTTTCGCTGTAGGTCGTAAAGACTACTTTTGCATCCGGATTTTCTCTTATAGCTTTCTCAATCATTTCCGGTGTAACTGCTTTACCCCACGGAAGCTTAATCTCCACAGGAATAATACCGTATGATTTTGCTATCTCAACCCATCTTTCACCAAATTTTCCTGCATTAACTATAATTGCCTTCTCGCCGGGATTGACAAGATTGACCATAGCAGTTTCAAGTGCGCCGGTTCCTGATGCTGTCAAGACATACACAGGATGTTGAGTTTGAAACACGTACTTGGTCAATTCAAGCGTTTCTTCCAGCATCTTTACAAATTGCGGTGTTCTGTGGTGAATAGTGTCCCTTGCACCTTCAAGAAGAATATCAGGCGGAACCGGAGTTGGACCAGGTGCTAAAAGTAGGTTCTTTTTTACCATACCTTTACCCTCCTTTATTTTATATTCCTAAGACAACAAATGAACAAAATAATAAAACACTAACTACAATTATGTAACCACCTTGTCTTGTTTGTTGTCAAAGTCATTTTACAGTAAAATTTGCAGCTATTAATTGACAGAACAGAATTTTCTGTACGTAACTGTCATTTTTTCAGTTATGTTTGGCAAATTAACTACAGATGATTAAGTTGCCTAAAATTCTATTGATTGCAAACTTTTGCATGCAATAGGTTGCAATATTGTCAGACACTCATTTTTATTTCTTGCTCTTTAAAAAACAATGTAGATGCATTTTCCACTACACATTCGAGTATGGCATATGTTTGCTAAAATACCTTTGGAATACACATAAAAAAGGAGTGAGTTAAGCATGGACTTAGAAAGCAAGCTTTCTGAAGTTGGTAAGAGCATAAGGTCATCGCTTATTAGAGAGTTACTTAAATATGCGTCTGTTCCTGGCTCCATTTCTTTTGGAGGAGGAGTTCCAGATCCAAATACATTTCCAAGACACGAGCTTGCAGAAATTGCAAAAGAAGTTATAGAAAAGGACTATGCTTATACACTACAGTACAATACCACTGAAGGTGATGAGGAACTTGTAAGACAAATTTCTAAACTTCTTCAGAAGATGTATGGAATTGAAGGAATAGGAAGAGAGCATCTGTTGTTCACAACGGGTTCTCAACAAGCTTTGGATCTTATGGCAAGGATTTTCTTAGATAGGGAAAGTATATGCTTTGTTGAATTTCCAGTTTATCTGGGTGCGGCAAGTGCTTTCAGAATGACATTTACTGAATTTGAAACCATCCCTCTTGAGGAAGATGGAATGGATGTTGATTATCTTGAGAAAAGATTGAAGATTTTGGATGAAAAAGGACTTATCCCAAAGGTTAAATTCATTTACACCGTCCCAAATTTCCATAATCCAGCTGGTGTCACAATGAGTCTTGAGAAGAGAAAGAGGCTAGTAGAAATTGCAGAAAAATACGATTTGCTTATTCTTGAAGATGATCCATACGGGATGCTTAGGTTCGAAGGTGAGCATCTGCCATCATTGTTTAAAATGGCTGGACAAGATAGGGTCGTTTTACTTAACACCTTTAGTAAAATCTTGACTCCGGGACTTAGAATCGGAGTGATCGTTGGTAGACCTGATCTCGTCAGAAAAGCTACTATGGCAAAGCAGGCTGCAGATTTGTGTAGTCCAAGTTTAAATCAAAGGATTGCTGCGAGATATCTTGAAAGATACGATTTATTCGAACAACTTAAACCTGGAATAGAACTTTACAGAAGGAAGAAGAACACAATGATAAAGGCTTTGGAAGAAAATTTTTCACATATAAAAGGCACAAAATGGGTCAATCCACAAGGCGGTTTATTTGTGTGGATGACTCTCCCAGAAGGTTTCGATACAATGGAGATGTTTGAAACTGCGAAAGAGAAAAAGATATATTATATACCCGGTGAAGCATTTACTATAGACGATAGCAAATCTTCTTCGATGAGATTGTCTTTCTGCTTGCCACCAGAAGAAAAGATAATTGAGGGTGTGAAGAGATTAAGAGAAGTAGTTGAAGAATATGGAAGAAAGAAAGGGTTGATGTGATATGAGAATTTTTGTAATAAATCCTGGTGCAACAAGTACTAAAGTAGCTGTTTTTGAAGGAAAAAATAAAATCCTGCAGGAAAATCTCTACCACACCGTTGAAGAACTTGAAAGATACAAAAATATAATAGAGCAAAAAGAAATGAGGAAAAATGCTATAATTACTTTTCTCGAGAAAAACAATTTATCTTTAGAGGACTTCGATGCTATCGCAGCACGTGGTGGAATACTTCCACCGGTGGAAAGTGGTACATACTTGGTTGATGAGAATATGGTTGATTATCTTTTGAATAAGACAAAGGTTCAACACGCTTCTAATTTAGCTGCAGTAATAGCTTATGAACTTGCAAAATCTTGCAATAAAGAACTTCCAGTTTATATAACAGACCCTGTTAGCGTAGATGAAATGATTCCAGAAGCGAGACTGTCAGGTATTAAGGATATACAGCGAAAGAGTTTGTCACATATATCAAACATGAGAGCAGTAGGTATCAGAATTGCTGAAGAGCTTGGAAAAAGGTTTAGTGAGCTTAACATGGTAATTGCGCACCTTGGAAGTGGAATATCTGTCGCACCTTTTGAAAAAGGACGTATGATAGATGTGAACAACGCAAATGATGAAGGTCCGTTCAGCGTTGAGAGAACGGGTGAGTTGCCAGTTGGTGATGTTGTAAAGCTATGTTACTCGGGAAAATATACAAAAGATGAAATTAAGAAAATGTTCATTGGGCGTGGTGGACTTGCTGCGTACCTCGGTACAAATGATCTTAGGGAAGCTTTCAAATTGGCAGAAGATGACCCGAAAGCACTCGAGGTTATCGAAGCTATGGCTTATCAAATTGCTCAAGAAATTGGTGCCATGTGCGTGGCCTTGAAAGGAAAAGTTGATGCCATCGTGTTTACTGGCGGAATGGCTTACAGTGAAAGATTTGTTAATATGATAAAGGTTTACATATACAAATTTGGTCCAATTTTTGTAGTACCTGGTGAAATGGAAATGGAAGCACTTGCATACGGCGCCTTACGTGTTTTGAATGGTGAAGAAAGCATAAAAGTGTGGGGTGAAGTAAAATGAAGAAACTTATCGAATTACTCGAAAAGGCGAAAAGAGCTGGTAAAAAAATAGTCTCTGTTGCAGCTGCTGATGATGAGGTAGTTTTAAAAGCCATCGAAATGGCAAGGAGAGAGGGTATCGTTGATGCGATTCTCTTTGGCAATGAAGATAAAATAAAGATTGCTGCCGATCAAGTGAATGTTGATTTATCCAATTATGAATTGGTTGATTCAAAAACTCCAGCCGATGATGCCGTAAAATCAATTGTTGAGAAAAGAGCTCACTTTCTAATGAAAGGAAACATCAAAACTGGTGATTTGATGAAAGCAGTTCTCAAAGACGAATATAATTTGAAAACAGGTAGGACTATGTCGCTTGTAAGTATTTTCGAAACACCTTTATATCACAAGCTACTGGTGGTAACAGATGCTGGTATGACTATCGTACCAGACCTTGAGCAAAAAATTCATCTTATTGAAAATGCGGTACTTGTAACACGGAAGGCTCTCGAAATAGACAAACCAAAAGTTGCCATAGTTGGAGCTATAGAAGTTGTCAATCCAAAGATGGAAGCAACTGTACATGCAGCACTTTTATCTAAAATGAACGAAAGAGGACAGATAAAAAATTGTTTGGTCGATGGACCTTTCGCACTTGATAACGCAGTTTCAAAAGAGGCAGCTGAACATAAAGGTATAGTAAGTCCTGTCGCAGGTGATGCAGACATAATCTTAATGCCAGACATAAATGCAGGAAATATTTTCTACAAAAGTATGGTTTTCTTAGCCGGTGCTAAAGTAGCTTCTGTTATCGTTGGTGCAAAATGTCCCGTTGCCTTAACTTCAAGAGCTGATAGCGATGAAACAAAATTACTTTCGATAGCCTTAACCTGTCTTATGAGCGAATAAAAATGCTTTAAGCTTCTAGTGAAAGGATGGTGTAATGATGAAAATACTTACAATAAATCCCGGGTCAACAAGTACAAAGGTTGCTGTCTTCGAAGACGAAGAACTTATATCCGTTAAAACTTTGAGACACTCAACCGAAGAACTCGCACCGTATAATAAACTAACAGAGCAATTCGAATTTAGAGCAAAAATAGTTGAAGAGTTTCTACACGAACTTGGAATAGCTCCTACAGAACTCAATGCTGTCGTCGGTCGAGGAGGACTTCTGGACCCTATACCTAGTGGTACTTACAAAGTTACGGAAGATATGCTCAAGGTACTTTACGAAGGCAAAAATGGCGAGCATGCATCAAATCTTGGTGCTTTGATTGCTTTTGAATTTACCAAGAAATACAATATTCCATCATTCATAGTGGATCCTGTTGTTGTGGACGAACTTGAACCGTTGGCGCGATACACAGGTCATCCAATGTTTAAGAGAAAGTCTATTTTTCATGCTCTTAACCAAAAAGCAACAGCGAGAAACGCAGCCGCTCAGTTGGGCAAGAGGTACGAAGATACAAACCTGATAGTTGTTCACATGGGTGGTGGTATATCAATAGGTGCACATAGAAAAGGGAAGGTCATTAACGTAAATAACGCACTCGATGGAGACGGACCATTTACACCTGAAAGAAGCGGTACGTTACCACTAACTCAATTGATTGACCTATGCTTCAGTGGAAAGTACAACATAGACCAAATGAAGAAAAAAATCAAAGGTGCTGGCGGGCTGGTCGATTATCTGGGTACAAACGATGGATTAACTGTGCAAAATATGATAAGGCAAGGAAATAAAGAAGCGGAACTTGTGTACAGAGCAATGGCTTATCAAATAGCAAAATGGATAGGTAGAATGGCAACAGTTTTGAAAGGTGAAGTAGATGCTATAGTACTCACTGGTGGTTTGGCTTATGACAAGGAATTTATGGTTAAATGGCTTACTGAATATACAAGTTTTATAGCCCCAGTTCTTGTCTTTCCCGGCGGAGATGAAGAAAGAGCACTTGCTATGGGAGCGTTAAGAGTTCTCAGAGGACAGGAAGAGGCAAAGATTTATTCGGAAAACAAATTAGAAAAATGAAAGACTTTGAGTTGAAAAAAGTGAGGTTGCAAACGAAATGGCAAAAAATTATGCATTCATAGGTTTATTTGGTAGCGGAAAAACGGAAGTTGCTATAAATTGGGCGTTAAAGCTCAGGAATGATTATGACAAAGTAGCAATAATCGATGGTGATATAATTTCCCCGTATTTTAGAACCAGAGATGTTGCTCAAATTCTTGAAAATATGGGACTGGTCACAGTTTACCCAAAAGGAGCTCTGAAAAACGCAGATCTACCGATCATAACTGGTGGAGCAATCGGATACTTATCAAACAAAGAATACAAGACGGTCATAGATGTTGGTGGCGAAGAAAACGGTATAGTAGTACTTGGATATCTGAAACCCTACCTTGGAGATATTGAAATCAGTATGGTCGTAAACATTGCAAGACCTTTTTCATCAACGGTAGATTCAATCATTAGAGCATATGATCAATTGAGAAAAGTTGCGAGAATAAAGGTGGATTATTTGATAAACAATGCAAACCTTTCCTACGAAACAACTGCCGATTTAATAAGAAGAGGCGAGGAGATACTAGGTCAAGTCTCAGAGCAGATAGAAATACCCGTAAAATTTACAGTAGTACCTGAGTTCATAAGCGAGGATAATTTCAAGTATCCTGTGTTCAAGATCAAAAGATTTATAAAAATGGAAAATTACTAAGGAGGAGAGAAGATGCCAAAAGTCAAAGGTAGGATAGAAATCGATCAAGAAAGGTGTAAAGGATGTGGATTGTGTATCAACGTATGTCCTATGAAAGTAATTGAATTTTCCGAGGGATTCAATTCAAAGGGTTATCACCCTGCGGAGGCAAAATACGTTGAAAAGTGTATCGCATGTGGTTTTTGTTACAATATGTGTCCTGATGTATGTATTACCGTATACAGAGAAGTAGAAAGTGCATAAAATGGGAGGGAATATTAAATGAGCGAAAGGGTACTTGTAAAAGGAACAGAAGCAATAGGAGAAGCAGCAATCAGAGCAGGTTGTAGACTGTTTTTTGGATATCCTATAACACCACAGAATGAATTACCTGAATATATGTCAAAAAGGATGCCAGAAGTAAATGGTACATTCCTTCAAACGGAAAGTGAAGTAGCAACGGTAAATATGTTGTATGGTGCTGCGTGTACAGGTACGAGGGTTATGACTTCAACTTCTTCCCCTGGATTTAGTCTTATGCAAGAAGGTATTTCTTACATGGCATGTGCTGAATTACCAGCTGTACTTGTCAATGTCGTGCGTGGTGGACCTGGATTAGGTGATATCCAACCTTCTCAAGGAGATTATTGGCAGGCAACAAAGGGTGGGGGACACGGAGATTACAAACTTATCGTACTTGCACCATCAACTGTTCAGGAAGCCGTTGATTTAACAGTTCTTGCATTTGATTTAGCTGATAAGTACAGAACACCCGTGGTTATAATAGCTGATGGTGTTATCGGTCAAATGATGGAACCTGTTACATTTCCAGAATTTAGAGATTTAAATACACTTCCAAAACACGAAGACTGGGCATTGACAGGAGCGAATGGAAGAGAAAAGCACATAATAGTTTCGTTTGACATAGACCCACACGTCCTTGAAAAGATGAATTTAAAGCTTATTCAAAAATACAAGGAGATTGAAAACACAGAGAAACGCTGGGAAGAGTATAGGCTTGACGATGCGGATATAGTCATTACAGCGTTTGGTACGGTAGGTAGGATTGCAAAAAGTGTTGTTGAACAAGCAAGAAAGGAAGGTATAAAAGTAGGTTTGTTCAGGCCTATAACGCTTTGGCCATTTCCATACGAAACACTTGAAGAAATTTCAAAAGGTAAAAAATTAATATTCGACGTTGAAATGAATATGGGACAGATGCTTGAAGATGTAAAATTGGCTGTCAAAGACCACGCACCAATCGATTACTATGGCAGACTTGGTGGTGTTGTACCAACACCAGAAGAAATTCTGAACGTTCTGAAGTCAAAAATCGGGAGGTAATAGCTATGGCATTTCAAGTAATTTTCAAAAGACCACAAAGCCTAACGGAAAAAGAATTTACCTATTGTCCTGGTTGCACACACGGAATTATACATAGACTTATTGCCGAAGTACTCGATGAGCTTGGTATAAGGGAAAAAACAATAGCAGTTGCACCTATTGGATGTTCTGTTTTTGCATATCAATTTTTCAATACTGACGCAACGGTTGCAGCACATGGAAGAGCACCAGCTGTTGCAACCGGAATAAAAAGAGCAAGACCTGACCTTTACGCCTTCACATACCAAGGTGACGGTGACCTTGCAGCAATAGGTACAGCGGAGATTGTTCATGCTGCAAATAGAGGAGAAAAAATAACCACAATATTTGTTAACAACGCTATCTATGGAATGACCGGCGGTCAGATGGCACCAACAACGCTCCTAGGGATGAAAACCACGACAACACCGTATGGAAGAAGTGCAACAAACGATGGTTATCCATTGCACGTAGCCGAATTAATAAAAGAAACAAAAGGAGTAGCGTTTCTTGCCAGAACAAAAGTTAATACACCACAAGATGTACAGAAGACAAAAAGAGCTATAAGAAAAGCATTTTTAGCGCAGGTAAAAGGTATAGGTTTCGGGATGGTGGAAGTATTATCAACTTGTCCAACAAACTGGGGTATCGATCCTATATCTTCCCTTAAGTGGCTTGAAGAACACATGGTACCTGAATATCCTCTTGGTATTTTCGTAGACAAAGTAGGTGATGAACAATGACAACAAGAATGATTTTTGCGGGATTTGGTGGACAAGGTGTAATGTTAATGGGGCAGATCATATCCTTAGCTGGTATGTTTGAGGGAAAACATGTTACATGGATGCCATCATATGGTCCTGAAATGAGAGGAGGTACTGCAAACTGTACAGTTGTAATTAGCAGCGAAGAAGTTGCTTCACCAGTTACGGACAAAGCAGAAGTTATCGTCGCGATGAACATACCTTCATTACTAAAATTTGAGAAATACGTTGTAGAGAATGGATTTTTCTTACTAAATCAATCAGTTATAGATAGAGAAGTGACAAGGAAAGATATTAAAGTAATAAAAGTACCATGTAATGAAATAGCAGATGAATTGGGAAATCTAAAAGTAGCCAACATGGTAATGCTTGGTGCTGTTGTCGGAGCAACTGGTGTTGTAAGAGTCGATAGCGTGTTTGACGCTCTCGAGAAAAAACTAAGTGGTGGCAAAGCAGCTTTAATAGAAATAAACAAAAAAGCCATTGTGAAAGGATACGAATTGGTAAAAAAATAACTAATAGGCTGATAGGCTCAAAAAGGCGGATGAGATAAACCCAGCATTATGCCGGAGACAAGTCTCCGGCTTTTTTTGTATTTACACTTAAAAGTGGTATAATTTAATTATCCAAAACAAGGAGGTGTTCTTATATGAAAAGGTTTAAGATAACTTTCTTACTTATCGTTTTGTTAACAGGAGTGCTTTTTTCCCAATTTTACCTTAACGTTGGAACAGTTAAAGTAAACGACGTAAATTACATGGTCTATGAATTTGGTCCAGAATTCACTATAGGACCCGTTTTGCTTGGTGTAACATTGCAGACTTATACAAGCGATCTTTCAACAGGCCAGTTTTACTTTGGCGCTCCCGGTTCTCAGCCACCAAGTACAAATATCATAGATGGCATAAACATAGTTTCGTTTGGATTAGATTTGGGAGCCTTCTGGTTCAGATACGGTTCTATGAAACAAATTACATACGGTATGGGATTCGTTTTCAACGGATACTTTGTACCGAACACTCACGTTTTAGACGCAGGACTTAGACTTGGAAATTTGAATACCTCGGTCCATGTTCCTTATCGACTAAAACAACTTTCCAATTTTTCGTTTGAGCAATCGGATTCTTTGTACACGGCAAATGTATCTACAAAACTTTTGTTTTTTGATCTATCTTTGTTCGGAGGTATGGAAGTTGATGAAGATGCGGCTTTCCAATACATTGCAGGTGCTTCTTTAACAGTTCCATTTCTTGGTTTTTCACTTGGAACGGAAGCAGACATACAAATGTGGCGCAATGGTAAGATAGGTTATGGAGCGTTTGGTGGATTGTTCGGTGATTTCGGTGTACTTCAAATTGTAGCTGGACCTTATTATGCTTCAGATGGATTTTTACCTTGGGCTTTAGGAAAAAATTATCCTAATATCAGAAAATCAGCTGAGTTTAAACCGGAAAATTACAACGAAGAGATGGGGTACATAGTAAAGATCGGCTTCACACTTGAACCTTACGGAAAGATCCTTGCTGGACTTAAAGGAGATTTTCAAGGTAATTGGCTATTAAATGGAGAAGGAGTAATAAAAATACCTGCGGTTGCTGGTACGAATGGTCTCGTTTTATACGGTTATTTGTACGATAACACTCCTTTCCAAAACGGTCAAATACTTGACACAAATTCCGATGCGAGATTAACAATCGCATACCCCTTACTCAACAACTTCTTTGCTGGTGTTAAATACATTTGGAATGGTTCCAACTGGATACAGACACCATTTGTTGGTGGGTTTGCAAACTTTTGAAACATTCTAAACTATCTTAATTCTGATCACCTTAGACATCTTGAAAATATTGGAATTTCGTGTTATAATTTGGTTGAATTATCTTGCTCTGCTACTAAGATAGAAATTTTTCGTACAATATTTTTGAGCGGGTGTAGCTCAGTTGGTAGAGCATCAGCTTCCCAAGCTGAGGGCCGCGGGTTCGAATCCCGTCGCCCGCTCCAAGAAATACAAACAAATGATTTATGAATAATGATAAGTAGACCCATAAGGGTCTACTTTAGCTATATATTAAAATAGGCAATCAAAATGGAATAAATCACAAAAATAAGCCGTGGGGAGAATGGAGGTAAAAAGGATGCCGAAAAGAACTAAAAGATTGGAGAAAGATAACACTTCAATCGTTATCAAAGAAAGGTTTGAGCATTTTGACGAGGCATTAACTTTTGATGATGTCTTACTAGTACCTCAGTACAGTGAAGTACTTCCATCTGATACTGATGTATCCACCAGATTAACACGTCAAATAAAGCTTAACATACCGCTTGTCAGCGCAGCAATGGATACAGTTACCGAAAGTGAACTTGCAAAGGCACTTGCCCGTGAAGGTGGAATAGGTATAATCCACAAAAACCTTTCTGTCAAAGAACAAGCTCATCAAGTGGAGATCGTAAAACGTACGGAAAATGGCGTTATTGAAAACCCTGTTGTTATACATCCAAACGATACTGTTTTCAACGCGTTAAAATTAATGGCCGAGTACAAAATTGGTGGTTTTCCAGTTGTAGATGATGAAGGATACTTGGTCGGATTATTGACAAACAGAGATGTTCGATTTGAAACGGATGTATCTAAGAAAGTCAAGGAACTGATGACCCCAAGAGAAAGGTTGATAGTAGCGCATCCAGGTATTTCGCTTGAGAAGGCTAAGGAGATACTTCATACACACAGAATAGAAAAACTACCTATAGTAGATGATAAGAACAAACTTTTGGGATTAATAACAATAAAAGACGTACTAAGCGTTATAGAACATCCAAACGCTGCACGTGACTCAAAAGGGAGACTGATCGTTGGCGCAGCCGTTGGTACCTCAAAAGACACATTTGACAGAGTTGAAGCACTTGTTAAAGCTGGGGTTGACGTAATAGTGGTTGATACTGCACACGGTCATTCAAAAAAAGTCATCGAAACGGTGAAAAAACTGAAAAAATTATATCCTGAATTACCTATTATAGCTGGAAATGTGGCAACGGCAGAGGCAACCGAGGAACTTATCAAAGCAGGAGCAGATGCTGTTAAAGTTGGTATTGGACCAGGTTCAATATGCACAACAAGAGTGGTAGCGGGCATAGGCGTTCCACAACTAAGTGCTATTTTACAATGTTCAAAAGCGGCAAGAAAGTACGACATTCCTATTATTGCCGACGGAGGTATTAGGTACTCTGGAGATATTGTCAAAGCATTAGCTGCTGGTGCAGAAAGTGTAATGATTGGTAGTATCTTTGCTGGTACAGAAGAATCACCAGGTGAAACCGTTTTGTATCAAGGAAGAAAATACAAAGTTTACAGAGGTATGGGTTCAATAGGGGCTATGAAATCAGGAAGTGCGGATAGATACTTCCAAAATCAAAATCAAAAATTTGTTCCAGAAGGCGTTGAAGGTATGGTACCATACAAAGGAGCTGTAAAAGATGTTGTTTATCAGCTTGTTGGTGGACTAAGAGCTGGAATGGGATACGTTGGCGCAATGAATATATTTGAATTACAAAAACGGGCGAAGTTTATAAGAGTTACACACGCTTCAGTAAAAGAAAGTCACCCACACGACATCATAATCACAAAAGAGCCACCAAACTATTGGTCAAGCGAAAGATAAAAAATCCGGACGTATCCGTCCGGATTTTGTTTTCTGCTAATTCCATTTATTCTTTGATGAAAATATCATCTTCAGTCCTATTTCAATCAATCCTGCTGCAATGATAGCAATAACAAATTCCCAAAAGCCTATCTTCAAATACCCAAGAGACTGGATTACAATAAGTACACCTAAGATCGACAAACCAAGTCCATTCGGGAAACTCTTAAGCATACTAACAACACCACCGACAATTGCAACACTACCAAGTACAAGCCAAACTGGAGATGTAACTGAAAGCACAATACTTAATAATATGAATATACCAGCAGAAAGTAATATAACTCCCCAAAACATACTGATCACCTCTTCCAAATAGTTTATAGTAGTAAATCAGAATTACCTTTTTATAACTGGGTTACCTGATAGACTTTCATACTCAAATAATTCGGCAAATATCTCACCCTGGTTGCTTATTGTTTGGGCACTTAGGTGTTTGGTTTCTATCCTTCCACTATTTGAGACTGATTCAATCTCGAGTGTCTCACACAACATCACTCCTTCATTATCTAAGGACTCAATAACTCCTTTTTCAACTTTTATTAACCCACTGTTGTTAATTGATTGCATTATTAAATTCTTGGAATTCAATTCTCCTTTATTTGTAACACTCTCAGCATAAATCTCGTCTGAGTTAATTTCACCATCTTTCGAGATGTTAATCACTTCTGAACTTATCGACTTTGCACTAAGCTGTCCATTAACAAAAAGCTCTTCACACTTTACGTTCTCTACATTTGTTCGACCATTGATAACAACCTTTTCACGATTCAAACTATCCAGGTTATGTTTTCCGGAAATCACACCAAGGTCAAAATTTCCATCTTCAAACACAAAAGAATTATTTGAGAATATCTTGTTAGCAAACGGAATGTTGAAGGAAACTATGTATCTCTTACCCAAAACATTCGCATTTCCAAATTCCTTACACATTACAGCGTTCAGGTCACCTTTAACTTCCCCACCTTTCCAGAAAATTTTGGACCGTACACAACTGAGATTACCACTGAGTGTTCCAAAAAGTTCAATATCTGAATTGACGGCAAACACATCACCAAGTAACTCTCCTTTAAGAACCAATTTACCATTGGTAAGAGAAAGATTCTTCGTTACTTTCTCGCCTTCTTTAATTTCCACAACTGTATTGACAATAGAATCCGACTTAGAAGCCTTTTCCTCCCAAACATCCGACTCAAATATTATTTTTATGAGCTTTTCTGCATCGTCGGGGCTCAGGTCACCTTTCTCAACAGCTTCAAGTATCTTTCTTAACTCCATATCCAACTCCCCCTATTCTTCTATCTTTATTCCGGATATAATAGGTTTTATGAATAACTTTACAGTACCAAGAACACCATTAACAAACAAATTATTAATTTCATTGACAGTACCTTTTACACGTGGCTTCATTCCAGAGTAATTGCAGCCTACGATTTCGAGCTTCCCTTTTATAGTCCCGCCATCCCATTTTATCTTGCAGCCAACAGCCTCGACATTTCCATCAACTTCTCCTGAAAAGTACACATCACTAAACACTAATTCAAGATCTCCAATAACCTTTCCTTTAATAACAACGTTACTGTTCACAGCTACGATACTTCCCAAATACTCCTGATCACTTTCGAGAACGAAATCTTTTCCAATTAAACTCTTGCTGCGTTTCTCACTTTTCTTACTGTAATTATCTTTTTGTTTAATGATCAAAATAAGTTTCTCTGCCTCCTCAACACTTATCTCTTTTCTTGCTAAGGCCTCCAGAATTGTTCTAATATCGTTTGGGATCTCTCCCATGATACTCCACCTCACTTTCAAAAGCTCACTCTTGTGCTTTTTTTCTTTTCAACAAGGCGATAGCCTCTTCCACCGTTATTTTCTTTTCCCTAAGAAGCTTAAAAACATCTTCATCGGTTCCCTGAGTTTCCTCTATCATTTCTTCTATAGGAGTTAATCCCATTTTCTCAAGTACTTTGTCAAGCCTTCCTCGCAATGCGAAATAACCTATCCCCGTCAGTCTTTCCATTTCCTTTAAATTACCCTTTGTTCTAAGAAACATAATTATAAACTTAGCATCTTCTTCATCCAAAAAACAAAAAGCCGGAACTTCAAAATATCCACTAACACTAACTCCATCTTCATCACATTTCAGTTGGGTCACCTTCATTGCTTTCCCACACACTGGACATTTAGGTAACATCATTGGCATATTACCACCTCCAAAATTATTGTATCATTATCCAAAAAAATTGTCAATATAGACAAAAAATTACAAGAAAGGTTGTAAGCATATTTGTGGGGACTAAAAATGATTTTGCGTAAAGTAGATGCTTTAAGTATTTGAAAAATGAGATACTTATGGTATAATTTGAATGCGTTACTTTAATATATTATTTGGGGGGATTTTTGTGGCAAAAGAAAAGTTCAACCTTCAAGATCGGTTTTTGAACATAGTAAGGACAAAAAAGATAGAGGTTAAGGTTTATCTTGTCAACGGCTTTCAAACCAAGGGAATAGTACGTTCTTTTGATAACTTTACTGTGCTAATCGAAAGCGGAAAACAGCAAACGTTGATTTACAAGCATGCGATTAGTACTATTTTACCATCTGAGTATATCATGTTAATGAAAACAGAAGAAGAACAATCTTCTGCGGAAGAAGAACAACAACAATAATTTTTATATCCAAAAAGGGGTTGGTTGATTTTTTGAAAGATAGAGCTATCTTGGTTGCCGTCGAAAGTTCTTATAACAAGAAAGCAGAAGAATCGATCGAAGAGCTTGAAGCACTTTGCAACACTATAGAAATAGAAGTGGTGGATAAGGTTATTCAAAAAAGGGTTAATCCGGATTCGGCAACCTATGTAGGAGTAGGAAAATTGGAAAAAATTAAGAACTTTTGTTACGCAAATGCTATAAATTTGATAGTAATCGATGATGAAATATCACCCGTTCAATACAGAAATATAGAGGAATATACAAAGCTCAAAGTGCTTGACAGAACTCAAGTTATTCTCGAAATCTTCTCCAGACACGCCACGACAAAAGAAGGAAAAATTCAAATAGAGATGGCAAAATTGTCTTACGAACTTCCAAGATTAAGAGGAAAAGGTGTTCAACTTTCAAATCCAGGTGGTGGAATAGGTACAAGAGGACCTGGCGAGACTTTGTTGGAGTTGGATAGAAGAAAGATAAAAGAAAGAATAAATTACTTGAAACGTGAGCTTAGTAGGATAAGAATATCGCGTCAAATTTCAAGAAAGACAAGAATTGAAAGTGGTTATTATATATTTTCAATAGCAGGGTACACAAATGCAGGCAAAAGTACGTTGTTGAGTGCATTGGCAAATGAAAAAGACATCGTCGTATCAGAAAAACTGTTTTCAACACTTAGTCCAGCTGTTCGAAAGGTAAAACTTCCTAATAGCAGATGTATTCTCTTATCTGACACTGTTGGATTTATAAACAAATTACCTCACACACTCATAGAAGCTTTTCATTCAACGCTTGAAGAGATTATATATTCTGACGTGATAATGCTTCTTGTAGATCTTAGCGACAGGAACTATAAAGATAAAATCAATGCCTCTTACAACGTACTTGGGGAAATAGGTGTCCTTGAGAAGCCTATCTTTGTTGTTTTCAACAAGATCGATCTGGTTCCCCTGGATTATTTGGAGTTGGTAAAATATGAATATCCAGATGCCGTTTTCATCTCAGCGAAGAAGCGTATAGGATTTGAACAACTTTACAAAAAGATAAGCAAATATATAGATATGTTCGACTATAGAGCAAGGATATATGTTCGACAATCTGATTTTGGAAAGATAATGAAGTACTCCGAATACCTCGAATGGAATATTGTAGAAGAATCCCAAACTGATGAAGGAACGTTAATTTTGGATCTAAAGGGTCCAAGAAATGTTGTTGAAAAATGTAAAAGTCAATTATTAATTTGAAAAAACAGTTTGAGGAAAGGTAGGTAAACGCAAATGAGTAAAAGCGTTGGAGTTTTGTATTTTTTGATTATTTTATCTTCATTAGTTTTCTCCTTGTATGCCGTACCTGTTGATAACAGCTACGTTACCGCAACGTTTATGGAATTTCGTTCAACGGGAAGTGCACCTCATTTTCATTCGGGAGTTGATTTCAGCACTTTCCTAAAAGAAGGTGTTCCGATAAAATCTGCCGACGACGGGTTTCTCGTAAGACTTGAAATAGATAAAAATGGCATTTATGGAATGACCGTTGTGCTTGAGCATATGGATGGTTATCGAACTTTATACGCGCATCTTTCAAAATTTTCAGAAAGACTGGATAAATTGGTTTCAATGCTCAAATCAGAGTTTGGCGAGCAAAGAATAGAAGTGGAATTTGAAAATGAAGACATCAAATTCTCCAGAGGGGAAATAATAGGATATTCTGGTCGAACCGGTGAGGCAGCAAAGCCACACGCGCATTTCGAAGTGAGAAGCAAAGACGAGAAAATTCTTTACAACCCACTGAAATTTATAGAGAAAAATCAACTGAGAGTGGTCCAGTCAAATGTTATTTTGAAAAGTATATTAATCGAAGGAAAAGAATATGCCTACACTAACGCAAGTACGTATTATTTCTCAGGTGAATATCCCAAAATAGCTGTGGAGGCTTACACAGAATTAGCAAAAAATTTACTTGGAGTTAAGGAAATAAGAATGTACTTTTCTAATAAGTTAGTGTATCATATTATATTTGATGAACTACCGATGCAGCTATGGGAAAGACCATATGAGGTTTACGATGAAAAGACGATTATGACAAGTTTGATGTATCGTGGTTTCTATAAATTGCACGGCGATAGCAACCTTGGTTCTATAAAAGTAAATGATGTTGACAAGCAGAAAATGAATAACTACAATGTTAAGATAGAAATTCTCGATGACTTTGGTAACCAAGGGACCTTTACATTTAGCCTAATAAAACGCGGGTAAAGCCATTTTTGGAGACTCAAAGAAGGTGGGTTAAGATGTTTTTTTTCAAAAGAAGAGAAAAGACTGAACACGAACTCGAGTTGAATCCTTTTTACAAAGACAAAAACGCACTCGTTGTGTACATCAAATGCAATAAATGCGGAGAAGTTTTCAGAAGTCATTTAAGAATTGGATATGATTTTATAATAAACTACGACGACAGAAGTGCACCTTTTATGATAGACAAAGTTTACGTTGGTTCTAAATGTCCTAACAAAATCGAATTAAAAGTAAAATTCACTGGTTCTTATAAGCCAGTGAGCATCGAAATAGATGGTGGAAAGTTCATATCAAAAGAAGTATATGAAAAGGAGGCAGAGAGATGAGAAGACTTTTCACAAGCGAAAGTGTTACAGAAGGACACCCAGACAAGATGGCAGATCAAATCAGTGATGCCATCTTAGACGCGATTATTGCAGAGGATCCAAGAGCACGTGTAGCTGTTGAAACACTTTTAACAACAGGTGTTGCTGTTGTTGCCGGCGAAGTAACAACGAAGGCTTATGTAGATGTTCAGGACATTGTTAGAAAGACTGTACTCGACATTGGCTACACAAGAGCAAAGTACGGTTTTGATGGTGAAACATGCGCTGTTCTTTCCTCAATTCACAGTCAGTCACCGGATATCGCGCTCGGTGTTGACGAAGCAGCTGAGTTTAAAGAAGGGCAAAAGGCTGAAGATGAACTTGAAAAGGTCGGTGCTGGTGACCAAGGTATGATGTTTGGGTACGCAACAAACGAAACTGAAGAGTTTATGCCATTACCGATTATGCTTGCACACAAACTCGCCATGAAGCTTACAGAGGTTAGAAAAACTGGCATAGTTCCATTTTTGAGACCAGATGGAAAGACTCAAGTTACGGTGGAATATGACGAAAATGATAAACCGGTAAGGGTTGACACAGTGCTTATCTCTACCCAGCACGAACCAGATGTAACCATACCAGAGATTAAAGAAGCACTTGTTAAACATGTAATTGAACCCGTGATACCAGAAAATTTAAGAGACAGTAAGCTTAAGATACTTGTTAACCCAACTGGAAGGTTTGTTCTTGGAGGACCTTCGGCCGATACCGGATTAACTGGTAGGAAGATAATAGTTGATACATACGGTGGAGCAATACCACATGGTGGAGGAGCATTCAGTGGAAAGGATCCAACAAAAGTGGATAGATCAGCACATTACTTTGCAAGATACGTTGCAAAAAACGTTGTTGCCGCAGGTCTTGCTGATAAGTTCATGATTCAAGTTGCTTATGCTATAGGTGTTGCAAGACCAGTTTCAATAATGATTAACACTTATGGAACAGCAAAAGTAGATGAAGAAAAACTCCTTAAAGTTATAACAGAACTTTTTGACTTCCGACCTGGTGCTATTATAAAGAAGCTTAACTTACTCAGACCAATCTACAGAAAGACAGCTGCTTATGGTCATTTTGGTAGAAACGATCCGGATTTCACATGGGAAAAGACCGATATGGTCAGGGAATTAAAAGCTGCATTTAATCTTTAATTTTCAAAACTGAGGAGGTAAATAGGCTATGCCAAACATAAAATCTGCTGAAAAAAGGGTACGTGTCTCTGAAAAAAGAAGAATATTGAACAAAGCATATAAGACGAGTATGAAAAATAAGATAAAAGCAGTGTTAACCGCAATCGCCCAAAAAAAATCTGTAGAGGAAATTCAAGAACTTTTCAAAAAAGCTCAGAGTGCTATAGATAAAGCAGCTAGAAGAGGCGCGATACACAAAAATCAGGCAAGTAGGAGGAAATCAAGATTGGCAGCTAAGGTTAAAGCTTACATAGCTGCTAAAGAACAAGGGGTGTAACGATGTCATTCTACTACGTTATGGAACTTGAAGTAAGTGAACAGCGAGCTGATTTTGCACTGAAAAACCCTGAACTTGTCGAATTTGCAAATTCAAAAGGTTGTAAACTTGCGTATGAAAATGGGGCATTGGTTATCCAATTTCCTGAAAATGAGGATTTAGATGAAGAGGTTATGGTTGAAGTACTCAAAGTATTGAAGATACCGGTTAAAGCAAAAGAGTATATTTACGAGAATGGCAGCAAGATAGAGATATTTTCTGGAAAACTTGATCCGCAACATCCACTTGGTCAATCAAAAGAAGAGCTCCAAGAACGCACTATTGAAAGCATTGAAGAGGAAGAGGAGGAAATAAAAAACTCCTACGAAGAATTACTCGATGATATGGAAGAAGAAGCTGATGAAGAATAACACGATAAAAATCTAAAAAATCCCCTCCAAATATTTGGAGGGGATTTTTATCATATTTTGAATCTCTTTATATAATCGTTTAATATTTGCACGGCGTTTGCAAGTTCATCTGAGTAGTTTTTAACTTCGCTTATTTGCTCAGCCTGATTAGAGATTTGTGCAGCCATTTCTTCTATATCGTGTTCGACTTCCTGCACATTCTTGGTTACCTTATCCATAGCCGCACTAACTTCTTCAGTTGCTCCGCTTTGTTCCTGCGCCGTAGCTGCAAGGTCTGTTGTCATCTTGGATACTTCCTCTATCTTTGTAATCAAAAGCTTGAGACTTTCTCCTGCTGCTTTAACTGTAGATACGTAGCCATCAACTCTCTGACTTACGTTTGTTGTTACTTTCTCAACTTTCTTTGCTTGTTCACCGATCTTACCAAGAATCTCTGCGATCTTTTTTGTTGCTTGCCTACTTTCTTCAGCAAGCTTTCTGATCTCATCGGCAACAACGGCAAAACCTCTTCCTGCTTCTCCCGCTCGTGCTGCTTCTATAGCTGCATTCAAAGCTAATAAATTTGTTTGCTCTGCAATACTTGATATAGTGTCTACAATCTCTCCAATCTGATTTGAAAATCTTGTAAGCTCAATTATGGCTGTTAGCGATTCACCCATACCCGTCCTAATATCTGCCACGGAATGCTCGACTTCCAACATCTTGTTAGATACAGCACTAACGTTTTCCCTCATAAGTTCTGCACTTTGGGAAAGCTTTTCAGAATACCTTGCGATGTTTTGTGCGCCGGCTGCTATCTCCTCCATACCACTGTTAGCTTCTTCAGTTGCCGCTGCAATATCTTGAACCTCAAGTGTTGTTTTCTGAACTGTTTCCTTAGAATGTGCCGCAGCCTCGGCTGAATTTCGTGCCAAATCATCAAGCATGAATGAAACAGAAGAAACTTGTGTGCTTAATTTCATAACTTCAGCAACGGTCTGCTTGAAACTTTCAATTAATAATTTAAACGCATGTCCAAGTTTGGAAATCTCATCCTTACCAAGATGTTCCTCTTGGATACTTTCTGTCAAATCATTTTGTGCAACTTTTTGTGCTACATCAACAACGTAGTTTATACGTTTTGTTATAGTATCTGTGAGAAAAATTGCAATCAGTGCCGCACCAAGAGCTATTATCGTACCTGCAAACACTCCGGACAAAATTATTTTGTTTCCTGCTTCCGCTATTTCTGAAAACGGAATTATACCAATTGCTGTTAAATTGTAATTACCAATTCGCTCAAACGTAGTGAACTTTTTACCTTGGAAATTGTAAACAACCGTACCTTTTGTTTTCGAAAGTATCTCTTGAGCCAAGATTTTTGTACCTTCTTCTTTTGCAAGGTCTAATTTTCCAACAAATTCAGTTTTTGGATGTGCAACAACAAGTGTTCCATAGCTTAAAACCACATATCCAGTTTTTCCTATCTTTATATTACTAACCAATTTTTGCAATCCTTCCATTGGATAAAGTCCAGCCAAGGCACCTATGACATGTTCTCCAAAATCGTAAACGGCAGCAATTACTAACATGTAACTTTTGCCATTGTAATTGTACGGCATGAAGATATCTGTTTTCGTTTTACCTGTAAACACCTTTTCAAGAATATCAGTTGGAAACTTTAACTGAACCAATCCATCTTTTGAAACAACACGTTGATCTGGAAGTACAACAAATACATCCACATATCCTTTTTGACTAAGTGCACTGTATGCATTTCTAACGCCCCATCCCAACTGACTTATACCAAGATCATCTGAAACGTTTGTCATGTAAGGCGAGATGGCTCCACTGAACGAATAATCTGCTAAAGGTTTTGTAATTTCACTAAGGTAAACTTCTATATCTTTTTTCAGTGTTGATAGAACAAGTGCCTGAATTTGAGCAGAGGCATCTCGAACAATCGGTGTTGAAACAAGTACCGAGACAAATACACTTACGAAAGCAGATACTACACCGACTAAGACCAAAGATAGTATCAGTTTAGCTCGTAAACTCATGAATACACCTCCCTGAGTATCAAATTTTTTACAAATTCAAAGTTTTCACCAAAGTACTGGTCTTTTTCCAATTTTATCTTTATTTTATCACAAAATTCCTCTATGTAAACCGAACTTTTCATAGGGCGTCTGGAATCTAAAGCTACACAGCCAAGCATGGCTTCTATCGATATTAAGCTGACTAAGTTGTTGTATATGGCCTTTAATTTCCTAACCGCATTTGCTCCCATGCTTACGTGATCTTCTTGGTATGCAGATGTTGGTATGCTGTCTGCGCTGGCAGGATGCGAGAGTATCTTGTTTTCGTTGCATAAAGCAGCGGCGGTATATTGCCAAATCATGTATCCGCTGTTGAGTCCTTCCTCACCACCAGCCAAGAACGGAGGCAGCCCTTCGTTTACTTTTGGGTTTACAAGCCTGTCAATTCTTCTTTCGATCATATTCCCCATAGAGGTGAGTGCAATAGCCAGATAATCAGCGCAAAGTGCCAATGGTTCACCATGGAAATTCCCACCACTTATAACTTCGTCACCAAATACGAGTGGATTATCCGTTGCCGCGTTTATTTCTCGCAAAACGATTTCTTTTACCCACTGAATTGTATCGTAAACGGCACCATAAACTTGTGGTATTGTCCTTAACGTGTACGCATCTTGAACTTTGGCACAATTTCTATGACTCTCTCTTAATTTGCTACCTTCCAAATATTCTCTCAACCACTGTGCTATAGTTATCTGTCCAGGGTGTGCCCTTGCTAACTGAATGCGCTCGTCAAAAGCAGATGGACTACCAAGTAGTACGTCTACTGATAAAGCGGCTACAAGTGCAGCAATTTTCATAAGTCTTTCCAGGTCCCTTACAATCAAAGATAAATACGCAGCCATAAACTGCGTACCGTTAATTAGGCTCAAACCCTCTTTTTCTTCTAACTCAATTGGTTCGTAGTCTGTCTGAGTTATGTCCAATATTTTTCCATTGACAATTACTTTTCCACATCCAATTATGCTCATGGCTATGTGGGAAAGTGGTGCCAAGTCACCACTCGCACCAACTGAACCCTTTTCCGGAACTAACGGTGTTATTCTTTTATTCAACAACTCTAAAAGTTTTTCCACAACCGTTGGTCTCACGCCACTGTATCCTTTTGCAAGAGCATTTGCACGAATAAGAAGCATTGCTCTTACTATGTCTTCATCAAGATAATCACCAATTCCTGCTGAATGTGACAGTACTATGTTCCTTTGTAGTTCACGCAGTTTTTCCTTAGATATTCTGACACTTGCCAGGGCACCGAAACCTGTATTCACACCGTACACTGGTTTACCTTCATCAAGTAGTCGTTGTATAGCTTTTCTACTTTTAAGCATAACTTTATAGGCTTCGTCTGACAGACATACTTGATCAAACTCTCTACTAACTTTATGAACATCATCCA
Source organism: Fervidobacterium sp. (assembly GCA_026419195.1). Taxonomy (NCBI): domain Bacteria; kingdom Thermotogati; phylum Thermotogota; class Thermotogae; order Thermotogales; family Fervidobacteriaceae; genus Fervidobacterium; species Fervidobacterium sp. The sequence continues at coordinate 160,210 of JANZZV010000001.1, read as the reverse complement.
AAGTCAAATGCCAACCATCAATTACTATCATAACTCACTTCCCCTTACCTTTTTTATATGGCTACCTTCAAGAAATCTTGCCATGATGTAAAGCAAATCAGAGACCCTATTAAGATACTTTATATTCTCTTGTCTGACATTATCTTCACTTGAAAGTGAAACTACCAATCTTTCTGCACGTCGTGCGATCGTTCTGCAAACATCGAGATGAGCACTTGCTATAGTCTCGCCTGGAATAACGAATGAATCAAGTTGTATTTTCGACTCATATTGGTGGATAAAACTTGTTAGTCTTTCAACATCTTCTTCGGAGATGACCTTCACATATTTTTCACCCTTAGCCAATTCTGCCGCCAATCTGAATAAATCTCTTTGTATTGATTCTACAAGTTCCCTTTCGTAATCTGGCAGATAATGTTTAGCAAGTCCAAGGAAAGAATTTAGCTCATCCACTGTCCCGTACGATTGTACCCTGGTGCAATCTTTCCTAACACGCTGCCCGTTAGCTAAACTCGTTTCTCCACTGTCACCCGTTTTTGTTGTGATAGACATGAGATTTCCTCCTTTAATAACGTTTGTTCTACAAAATTTATTTTACTCTTAAATTAGAATAGAAGCAAACGATGTATTCCTAAAAAAATACTTGAATTTGAATTTATTCTACCGCTAATCAAACGTGGAACAGCTTAGCATATATAAGCACGTCTTCGTATTGATCAGTTCCTTTAAAATATGCTTCCATTCTTCCTTCAATTTTAAAAGATAATTTTTCAAGTATTTTTCTCATTGGAATGTTTCTTTCCAACGTTTCAGCCTGCAATCTTACTGCTTTAGTTTTCTCAGCCCACTCAACGGCAATCTTACATAACTCAGTACCCAGTCCTTTTCCGCGGTGTTGTCTGAGAACTTCCAAACCGAATTCAGCAACATGTGATGTCTTGATTTTGTTATCCAAAAACCAAACCCAAAGTTGTCCTACAATCTCACCTTTACATTCAACTACAAGAAACAATCTTTTTGGATTGTCTTTCCAATTGTTTATCCAATTCTTAATCCCATCTAAGGTTATCTCCTCTTCAGACGACAAAATGGTGTCACTCTCAGAAGCAACTTGTTTTCTCATGGTATAAACTTTTTCTAAATCTTCCTGTTCAACTTTTCTTATTGTGTATCCGTTAAAAACCTTGATGTTTTCCACATCATCCACCTCCAAGAATACAATAAAAACCCCCAACGCACGCAAACGTTGGGGATGATTTTCAAAAAATTTAATTAATCAGCACTACCTGTATTTGGTTTCATTTCTACAATTTCGAGTTCTACAATTGTCTTAGCACTTTCGAGTAATCTTATGGCATCTATGACCATGTCCTTTGGGGATATAACCTTCAAAAATTCTCCTTCAAAGCTTCTTATGTTCATCACATGATCCTCGGCTTCAAGTAAATAGTTTAAAATATGCACATCCTCTTTTTTAATCTTTACAAGTATGTCATATTCAAGAGGAAAACAAAGTTCTTCACCGCTCTTCATTTGATTCACCTGTTGAATCCTCCTTTTCTATTATTTCGTACGCACTACTTATAGGGCAGGGAGCTGTTTTTTTACGTGGTTGAGAAAGAAAAGTTCTGAACTCTTCAACAATTTTCTTACCTTCGTCCTCAACAAGGAAACGAGCAAATTCCGAGAATTTGTTAACAACCTTATCGTTCAAATTGAAATAAACATTCCAAGCTGCTTCGTTGGATTCTTTTTCATCGAGTTGTAATATCTCACAAAAGAACGTTTTGACGGCGTTGAACCGTGTATTTTCAATAATTGCCAGCTTTTTGCCTTCCTGAGTAAGTGAGATACCACCTCTGTGTTCATAGTATATCAAATTCATTTCTACAAGTTTTTCGAGAAATTGTTTTGCAGATGGCATTTTCACATTTAAAAAACTTGATATTCTTTTTAGCCTTGTCCAACCCATTTCGTTTAGAGTCAAATAAACAGCAAGTAAGTACTTTCTTTCAGTCGAACCTATGTTTGCATATTTTTCCATGAAATCTCACCTCTCAACAATCTCCATAAGAATTTAAATTCAATATCTAAACGCACTTCTTCCTATGAATTCCCTTATTATAGACGTTCTTGGAATATCTTCTATGTTTGTTATTGGCAAGAAATAATCTAATATCTTCAGTAATCTGTTTGCTTCAATTGATTCAATCTCATTGTCTGGAACAACTGTCAACAATGGTTCTGCAAAGATTTTTAAAACAGAAACTTCATACACAAGTGCACTGTTGAACATTACGTCGGCATTTTCTTGGTATGGGAATATGTTCTTTTCTTCTCCTCTTCTTACACTACCCCACATTCGAAGTGTTGCAAGTGCGTCATGTCCTCTAAATTTGCTGTCTCTCACCATTCTTCTTAACAACCTCACATCCGTTGTGTGTAGTCTGTTGACATTATCCAAGTTTAACTGTGTTAGAGCACTTGCGTATATTTTAAATTTCAACTCTTCAGGTACTAGTTCAGTCAATTTTGGATTCAATCCATGGATTCCTTCAACAATGATAATCTGGTCCTTATCGATTTTTAATTTTTCCCCAGAGCTTTCACGTTTACCAAGCACAAAATTAAACTTTGGTAACTCCACTTCCTTTCCATCGAATAGATCTAATAGATTTTTATTGAACAATTCAATATCAATCGCCTCAAGCGCTTCAAAATCATATTTACCTTCTTCATCCCTTGGGGTCTTTTCTCTATCGACAAAATAGTCATCGAGTGATATCGTTATTGGCTTTAATCCACTGGCTCTGAGCTGAACCATTAGACGTTTCGAAAACGTGGTCTTTCCACTCGAAGATGGTCCTGCTATCAAAACAAGTCTTACGTTTTTTTTGTTTTTTATCTCTTCAGATATCATGGCTATCTTTTTTTCATGTAATGCTTCTGCAAGTATAATTAAATCTGTTACTGCCCTTTCTCCTTTTGCTATTATCTCATTCAAATCTCCAACATTGTCGATATCCATTATTTCGAGCCACCGAGAATATTCGAGAAAAACAGAGGATAATTTTGGAAATGGCTTAAACTCTGGGACAGATATTTCTTTTCCTTTTACAATCGGGAGTAACAAAACAAATCCTTGATCGTATTTTACCAATTTGAACCATTTCAAATATCCAGTGGAAGGAGGCATGTATCCGTAAAAATAATCGAAATGCCCGTCTGCTTCGTAAACTTTCACAGTCTTTTTCTTTCTATATTTTAGCAATTTGACCTTGTCTGCCATTCCTGCGGAAGCAAATAAATCCATCGCTTCACTTTTTGGAAGTTCACTTTTTTTAAATCTATAATCTTTTTCCACCCACTTCCTCATTTCATCCTCAATCTTTTCGATATCCTCTTGTGTCAAATTCACAGGCTTTCCGTCATCTCTTATTTCGCAGTAAAAGCCGTGTCCTATCGTATGTAATATTTTGAGTGTATATGATTTAAAGATTCTTCTTGCTGCCGCATGTAGTATGAAAAACAAACCTCTTTGGTAAATTCTCATGCCATCTTGATGTTCAAGATATATGAAGGAAACCTCTCCTGATCTTGTTATAGGTCTAAAAAGTTCTATTATTTTATTTTCTATCTTTGCTCCGATTACAACCTTTCCAGACTTGACGCTGTATTCTTTTGCCAGATCCTCAAGAGTTGAACCGTAAGGGATCTCGTATTCTGAGTTTTCCACGTATATTTTTAGATTTTCCACCGCATTCCCCCCTTAAATACATTAGTATTATTAGACCTTCCAAATGAGTTCGTATGAGTCTGGTTCTGTGTGTGTAAAGTGTAAGTGCACAGTAACTTTCATAACTTTCTTTATTAATTCCTTATCGACAATTTGTTTAAAAGATGGATGGAGCTTGATTATTACTTCTTTTGCCTCTTTAGGTTTTTTGTTAATTTCTTTTAATAGCTTTTCAAGTACGATTTTTGGATTCACAACGTAACCAGTACCATTACACACCGGACAAAGAGAGTTTAAACGTTCATCTAAGGATTTGCTTGTTCTTTTCCTTGTCATCTCAAGTAATCCAAGTCGTGTAAAACCATATATCTCTATTTTGTTTCTATCCTTGAGTGTTTCATCTTTTAATACTCTAATAATTTCATCCTTACTTTGGTCATCTTCCATGTCTATAAAGTCTATTATAATTATTCCACCAATATTTCTCAATCTTAGCAATCTGCATATCTCTTTTGCTGCTTCAGCATTTATTTTTTTTGATAGTTCTTCATGGTTTTCAGTATTTGTGCAGTGTCCAGAATTTACGTCGATAATTGTTAGAGCCTCTGTTCTATCTATAACAATCTCTCCACCTGAAGGTAATTGATGAACTCTTCTGAGCGAGGACTTTAATTGAGCATATATATTATAATCTTCAAAGGGATCCGATTCAACAACTTTTACGTTGACATCTCTTCTGTAATTTCGCACAAGCTCCTTTATGCTCGAAGAGTTGGTTATAACATCCGAAACTTCCTTTTTTAGAAATTCCCTTACCATAAACTCGTCATTATCTGTTTCCTTATAAATCAGTTTTGGTTTACGGGAACGCTTAAATGTTTCAACTACAATCATCCATTTCTTTTTTAATTCTTCAACTTCTTCGTATATTCTTTCCTCATTACATTCGGCAGCAGATGTTCTCATGATAAATCCAGCATTGTACTTTTCTTTTAATATTTCTCCTATTTGTTTTAATCTTTTTCTGTCTTCTTCATCGATGATTCTTCTTGAAATCCCAATGTTTTTTGAAAATGGCATGTACACTATGTATCGTCCTGGTATTCCTATATTTGTTGTTACTTGGGGTCCTTTAGTAAGCCCGCCTTCTTTTTTTATTTGTACTAATATTTTTTGTCCTTCTTGCAATTTTTCAAATCCGAAAAACTTAAGATATTCACTCTTTATATCTTTCAATCTCAAAAAGGCATTTTGATCGTTGGCAATTTTTACAAAAGCAGCCTCGAGTGCGTTCACAAATTTTTCTATCTTTCCTACGTAGATGCTACCTGCAACTGTATCTTCATCATCATAGTCAGGAATAAATATCTCCGCCAACAAATTGTTTTCTAGCAACGCTGCTTGTGTTCTATCTTCTTTTTTTAATATTAACACCATATTTTTTTAAAACTCCTCCAGATACTTTTTTTGCTCCTCGGTTAACTGATCTATCGAGATTCCAAGTGTTTGTAATTTCAACAGCGCCACTTTTCTATCAAGTTCCTCAGGATAATTGTAAACAACTCTTTCAAGCACGCTATGATTCTTTGCTAAGTACACAAGCGAGAGAGTTTGGAGAGCAAATGATATATCCATTATCTCAACAGGATGTCCATCTGCTGCTGCTAGGTTAACTAATCTTCCTTGACCCACAACAAATATATTTTTGTTATTGATTTTGTAACACGTTACATTTTGCCTGATTTCGTATTTTTCGGAGGCTATTTTTTCTATCTCTTCCATGGGAATTTCTACGTTGAAATGTCCAGCGTTTGCAAGTACGACCCCGTCTTTCAGGTTTTGAAGTACGTCTTTGGTAAGCACATCCCTAACACCTGTTGCAGTTATTATAAAATCAGCTTTTGGAGCAAGTTCTTCTATCTTCCCAACTTGAAATCCATCCATTAAGGCTTCTACCGCTTTTATTGGATCTACTTCACTAATCATTACCCTTGCCCCTAATCCGTGGGCTCTCATTGCTATTCCCCTTCCACACCAACCGTAACCAGCAACGAGTACGTTTTTACCAGCGATAAGCAAATTCGTATTTCTCATTATTGAATCTAATGTAGATTGTCCAGTACCATACCTATTATCAAACATAAATTTCATTTTTGCATTGTTGACCGCTATGACTGGTACAGTCAAGAGTCTACTTTTTTCAAGATTTTTCAATCTTCGAACTCCTGTGGTTGTTTCTTCTGAAACTCCCTTGAGATTGTTCAATACTTCTTTTCTTTGAGTGTGGGCAAGTACTGTTAAATCTGCACCATCATCAAGTATTAAATCTGGCTGGTAGTCAAGAATTTTGTGAAGAAACGAAAAATATTCTTGCTCACTTTCTGTTCTCTTTGCATGGACTGCAATGTCAAAATCTTTGAGCGCATGGGCAACATCATCTTGCGTTGAAAGTGGATTACAACCTGTTACAAACACTTGTGCCCCAAGTTTTTTCAAAGTTATTGCAAGATAGGCTGTTTTCGCCTCAAGGTGAATGGACATACCTATTCTGAAATTACTTAAGTTGTATTCTTTAGAATTCTGTATTAAATTAAGTAATTTCATATGCTTTGATACCCACTCGATTTTTTGATGACCAGTCTTGCTCATTCGATTTACCTCCCAACAGCGATTGTGATCTTCTTTTGATATTTAGAATTACCCGAACTTATAGTTATCAACATTTCGTAAACACCTGGTTCGTTGAATTTAAGTCGTTCCAATTTTGTGATGAATGTTTTTCCAAACGGGATAAGAAAAAACCTTCTGTTTCCGATTTCAAAGTTATACCCGATGTTAGATATGCTGAATGAAATTTTATCCACGTAAAGATACCGCTTAGAATTCTGTTGATTGATGACGAAAACATTCAGTTTTGGTATTTGGTTCACAATAACAGACTCTTCAGCCTCAATACTGAAGTCCAAGCCTTTTGTGTCTTTTTCTAAGGACCTAGTAACCGGTACTAAAATTTTTATGTCTCTTATAGTGTTATCCTTAAAATGAATTGAAGCGCCAAGCTCACTATCTTTGTTTTCCTCAACAGAAAACTTATACTCTGACTCTATTATCTCAATCTCACCGGGGTAAAGATTAATTTGTTTTTTTACGTGTTGGGTGTACTCTTTATCTTTGCATTTCCAAGTAATTTTATTTATCTGTATATTTTGCAATTTCGATGTTCTGTTTTTGATAACGATTTTTGGATTTATAGATTCATTAACTAAATAAAATGGTTCCGTTGCTATCTCATAGTAGATTTGTTCTGTGTACGTAAAATTTCTGTAGATTTGAGCATCTCTACCGTTTATTTTACATCTAACATGTATTGTGTAATTTCCACCAGAAAGATTCGAAAGTGTTACTTCTTTTCCGAGATCATAAATGAGTCTCTTTGACAATCCATCAACTGTACTTTCAATTGCAGAAGGATAAGAAAATTCATACAAAGTCTTCTGGGGTGAATATACTTTTATATAAAAATCGCTTATTACAAAACTTTTCGCAGTTTTTCTTGTATTAACGATATAAACGCGTGCATTTATCTTCTCTGGTGATTTGAATTCAACTTTTGTCATCTCAATTACCAACTGGAGATTTTCAACGATATTAGAGTAAGTTTGGGGAGATACCCTCTGGATAAAGAAGACGAATGTAAATATCAAAATTACCATCAAAATATTCAAAAACAAAAACCTAAAGCTCCTTTTCCGTAAGCTTCCATATACACTTTTTATTTCTTTTTCCTTTTCTGCTCTGTATTTTTGAGGATCAAACAAGGATTATTCCTCCTCTTCTCCGACGATGGCAAGGACTTCTTCAATCGTTGTTTCTCCATTGAGAACTTTGTACAATCCATCTTGGAACATTGAAATCATTCCATTTCTTCTCGCCGACTTGTCAAGTTCATATGTTGATGCCTCTTTTTGAATAAGCCTGCGCATTTCATCGTTCACAACAAGTACTTCAGCAACGGCAGTTCTGCCTTTATATCCGGTATTATTACAAGCCTGACAACCTTGACCAACATACTGGATAGGTCTCATATCAGGGAAAATTTTTTTAGCCTTTTCAACATATTGCGGAGGAAGTTCAGCTTCAACTTTACATTTTTGGCAAACACGTCTAACAAGTCTTTGCCCCATGACACCTATTAAAGAGGCAGATATAAGAGATGGTTCAATTCCCATGTTTACAAGTCTGTCTATAGCACCAGCGGCTGTATTGGTATGCAATGTTGAAAGTACTAAGTGTCCTGTAAGCGAAGCTTCCACAGCAAGCTGAGCAGTTTCTCTATCCCTTATTTCACCAACCATTATAATGTCTGGATCTTGCCTCAGGAATGCCCTTAGATATTTTGCAAAAGTTAATCCGATATCAGCATTTACTTGACATTGCGTAATACCATCTACTGTGTATTCAACAGGATCTTCGGCTGTTACTATATTCACATCCTCTGAGTTCAGCGAATTTATTATTGCAACCAGTGTTGTTGATTTACCGCTACCTGTTGGTCCTGTAACTAATATTATGCCGTATGGATGTTCTATTAGCTTTTGAATGCGCTCATAGTTGTAAGGAGAGTAACCAAGATCTTCAAGTCTTTTCTTAGATGAGGAGACTTTTAAAATCCTCATAACAACTTTTTCACCGAGAACAGATGGCATCGTTGAAACACGTAAATCAAATTGTTCTTCCCCTTTTTTTATGAAAAACTTCCCGTCTTGCGGAAGTCTTCTCTCAACTATGTCTAATCCAGAAAGTATCTTAATCCTTGATACAACAGCAGAGTGCATGTTTCTTGGGTACTCAGTTATTCTCCTTAAAACTCCATCGACTCTGTATCTGACAACAACGTTTTTTCGTTGTGGTTCTATATGTATATCACTGGCGTCAAGTTCTATAGCATGGTTTACTATGTTTGAAACAAGTTTCACAACAGGTGTTTCCTCTTCACTGAGCTCTTCTTTAATTTCTTCCTCTTTCACTTCTTCTTGCTGAACAATGGCTTCAGTCATTTGCTCGGTAAATACAGATTTAGTTATTCCATGAATCACGCTGTTGTACAGTGTCTCAAACGTACTCGGAGGCATCAAACAGAAATCAACATCTTTACCCATGCGGAATTTTAACCTTCTTTTTATGACAGGAATATCATAAACGTTTGATATACCTACAAATAGTTTTCCATCACGTTCATCGATGGGAACAATCTTAAGTTCATGTAAAACATCCCTGGGAAAAGATTTGACGAATTCCTCATTTAATTTTATTTCACCAACACAAGCATGTATTTGATATTGTTCAGCGAGTGCTTTGACTATATCATCCCATGTACAATACCCCATCTGTACAAGTATTTCACCAAGAGGTTTTTTCAAATCTTGCTGCATTTCAAGAGCTCTTTCAAGTTCATATGGAGTTATTATGTTTTTTTCGATTAAAACATCTCCCAACTTTTTAATTTTCGCTTCTTTTTCCAAAAAAATCCCCCCCTATATGAAGTAGCAATTTCATTATTCGCTTCTACCTTTGTAGTCAAGTCCAAATTTGTATATAGCCGGTATATCTTCTTCGGATTTTGCAAACTTCTCTTCCACGTCAAATCTTGTGGCAATTACTGTAACCCTCATTTCATCCTCGGCAAGTTCATCATCTATTACCATTCCAAATTTCATATCAGCATCCTCACTACAGGTTTGCTTAACAATCATCGCAGCCTCTTGCATTTCTTGCAATGTTGCATTCCGCGGTGCTGAAATATTCAATATTAAAGAACGTGCATTTTCGATTGGATAATCCAGAAATTTCCTGTCAAGTGCCTTTCGAGCAGCATCGTAAACCCTTTTTTCACCCTTACCAATACCGATACCAAGCATGGCATTACCTGCATTTCTCATAACTGATTCAACATCGGCAAAATCAAGATTTATATAACCTCTTTTCATTATCAGATCGGAAATTCCTTTCACACCTTGATGTAGTATTTCATCCGCCGTTGAGAATGCATCAACAATTGTAGTACTTGGTGACAATTGTTCTAACAGTTTGTTGTTACTTATCTTTATCAGTGTATCAACTTTTCCAGATATACGTTTAACACCTTCAAGTGCTACATTCCAGCGTGGCGTGCCTTCAAAGAAAAATGGCATCGTCACAATCGCCACGGTTAGAATACCAAGGTTTTTTGCAATCTCAGCAATAACTGGTGCAGCACCTGTTCCTGTTCCGCCTCCAAATCCAGCTGTTATAAAAAGCATATCCGTACCATGAAGCATGTCTTCTAACTTTTTCCGGTCCTCAAGTGCGGCTTCCTCACCTACCTTGGGATTTCCACCAGCACCAAGCCCTTTGGTTAATTTCTCACCAATTTGAACAGTTATATCCGCTTTACTTATTTCAAGCACTTGGGCATCTGTGTTCACAGCTATCAATGTGACTCCCTTCAACCCCATCTCCGCCATCCTGTTGATTGCATTACATCCTGCTCCGCCAACACCTACGACTTTTAATATTGGTATTCCTGGTATCCTCTCAAAGTGCTGTTTATGTTCCTTTTCTATCATGAACGGCATCATTTTCCCTCCTTATTTTATCCAAATATCTTTCCAAAAGCGTCTGCTATTTTTCTTAAAAAGTCCGTACCTGAACGTCTTGTCCTTTCACCTAACATGGAACTGTACATATTTTGTTCTTTTTCATAAACAATTATGTTCCCAAAAGCAGAAGAATAAAGTGGTGAAAATACTATTGTTTCATCAGATTCACATTTGAATTTGTCTGAATCGAAAAGATTACCTATTCGCACTGGACACCTAAAAACATCACTTGCCAATGATTCAATACGTTGTAGCATCGCACCTCCACCTGTGAGGACTATACCTCCAGGAATACCGACATTTGAAAATTCAGGATATTTCAATGTGTAATCTTTGTAAAGCTTCCTAATTCTCATAAAGATCTCCCTCAATCTTGCATAAATTATTCTTGAAAGATATTCTTTATCGGTTCGTTGTATGCTTCTGCCATCTAAACCTTTGTACTCTATAATCACAGGTTCAACATCCAAATATACAGCTACACCATAGGTTCTTAAAAGCCTTTCCGCTTCTTGTAAAGATGTCTTAAGTACGATCGCTATATCTTTGATGACATTCTTCATAGCTATATCTATCCTGTTCATTTCCAATGGAGTGTTTGCATAATAGAGCGTTACAACGGTTGAATGGTAACCTAAATCAACATGTAGAACCCCTCTGTCTTTTTCAACATGGGAGAGTACAGCCTCTGCATTTGAAACGAAAGATATATAATATTCAGCCTCACCTAGGATATCTTTTGTGGCGTACTCGACAACGTTTCTGTATTTTTCAGACCCCATTACTATGGTAAAGACTGCCGAAAGTTTTTTGGCTTTCATACCTACTGGATTAACAACAACTTTTTTATCATCTAATATGTATTTTTTCACAAACAAATGCAACGAATTTTTCTCATTCGAAGGTGATATATCGTTGAGTAAATTTTCCGTAAGTTTTGACACATGTTCTTCTGAAACTACAGTCTCATCTTTCTCATTCAGTAAAAGCTCTTCGGTAACTTCGGTGAGTGTAAAGTCCCCACAACTTGAAGAAACTAAGAGTTCTCCTCTAAGTTCTTTCTCAATTTGTCTTTCAAGATCTTCCACTATTTGAACCATTGATTCGTTTAAAGCAACTACATCTTTTATTTCCCCGTTCTCAATCCCCCTGGTTTTCACATTTGAAAACGCAACGACGTTCCCATAACCTTCCGAGTAATCTACAACTATAGCTTTTATACTGTCATTGCCAATATCTAACGAGACAATCTCACGACTTTTTGGCATACTTTCACCCCTCTATAGCAAATATAATTTTCCATTTTTGAATAAAAAAATTTTCCCGGAATCGAGATAGTCTCCAACTGTTTTCAAAACACTTGAGCATTCATCAATATCGTTGATATCTGTGAAGTAAATGATCGCTGATTTCGTCGTGGTGATGTACTTTTCATTGAGGTTTATTTCGTATATTATCCTCGGTATATCTTTTGGAATAAAAGTAAGCATCCGCCTATCTAATTCCCCAGTTTCGTTGTCTATTTTTATGCCCGTAACAAATGGTGAGATGTTGTTGCAAACATTTCCATATTCTTGACACAAATCGTATATTTTTCCATCTTTGTTGACATACCAAAACCTATCAACATAATATATTAGAAACCAATAATCGGAGGAGGTAGAATTCTCTCCTCTTGATGGATATTTAAAAAGTTCCTCGACATCTTTAGTTCTTATTGTACTTAGAAATATTGACCACAAGATCAACGTAGTGTAGACAACAAGTGCGATCCTATATCGTTTATTGCTTGTTTTAATACTCACGTTTGTATCACCTAAATTGAATATGCTTTTTTTATGTTTTCACAATTAATTTTACCACAAAATTCCAGTATAAGTGAAGGATTTTTTTCCATTCTTTTGGTATAATTAATTATGGAATCAATAACATTGTTATAATTTAAGGAGGAGTGATCATGGTAAAGTTTTCTAATTGCATTGCTATAGTCTTATTTTTCTGCTTAGCGGTTTTTTCATCAACTTTGTTTGCGGATGTTGTGGTTTATAAGAACGGTGAGAGAGTTGAAGGAAAAGTTACTGAATTGTTGACCTCTTATGTTGCAGTTGAGACGCAGTTAGGAATGGTTTACATCCCACTTTACCAAGTGAAATTCCTAATTTTTAAGCAAATTGCTACACCAGAAGTTGGGAAAGTGTCCATTTACGGTAGAAGATTCGATGCGTACGTAGCTCAGGTTGAGCAAGGTTATGTTGTTCTAAACACAATGTTTGGAAAAGTTAGAATAAAGTCACTTGATTCGGTAGATTATCTTTCGTTTGAACCCGTGTCATTTTTAGAAGGTAAAAAGAGTGCCGGATTTTCTGTAGAAATCTCCATAGCAGACCAGTACAGTGTTATAACCAGTTTGGGTGATGTTTTTACAGGAACTGTGCTAAAATACACAGATACTACTTTGATACTCATAGATAAGATGCAAAACGAGTACCACTTTAATTATGATTTTGTTGAAAATATATACCTTCCCTATAATAAAGCAACGAGTTACGACCTTTTCATTTTGAAAACAGGAAGGAAGTTGTACGGTAAGATGAGAGACGTGGTTTCGGGTAAAGTAGAAATCTCAGGTGATTGGGGTAAAGTTTTAGTCGATCGAAACGAAATCTTATTCACCACATTAAAAACATCTGAAAAGACTGAAACTGAAAAGGAAATATCTTTAAATTCGTTGTTTTATGACAAAGACAACACAGCTACTTTAGTAGTTAAACACCCGATTAAGGTCGATAACAAAGAGATAAAACTCATTAAAGTATATCCATCTGAAGTTGTGGATCCAAGAACAGGAGTAACTTTTGTTTTTGTCCCTGGTGGAATCTTTAAGATGGGAGCGGATCCATCTTGGGAAAAGGTTGATCAGGATGAATTACCAACTCGAAATGTTTATGTTTCTGGCTTTTATATCTCAAAATACCCAATCACGGTAAAACAGTATCTTGACTTTTTAAGGGCAGGTCAAAACCAGAACGTCGCACTTGGAAAAGGTATAACCCCAGTAGAGCAAACATACTTAGGTACTAAGATACGTGTAAGCTTTTCGGCAGATAATGGAAGTTTAAGTTTTCCGATAACAGGCATCAATTGGGTTTCAGCAAAGGCATATTGCGAGTGGGCTGGCTATCAGCTACCAACAGAAGCACAATGGGAAAAGGCTGCGCGGGGAGTAGATGGACGGATGTATCCTTGGGGAAATTCAAAACCTACAAAGTACAATGATGGAAAATTAGACTATGATGTTAAAGCCTTTGAGGCAACGGACATTTCTCCTTATGGAGTTGTAAACATGTTTGGTTTACCCATTGAATATTGTCAGGACTACTATGACCCAAATGCGTATAAAAAATTACCTGCTGAAAACCCGGTAAATTTGTCAGGTAATTTAGTCGTAGGTAGAACAGGTGCAATTCTTAATCGAATCACAGACAGAATATCAGTTAATCCTTCTGAAATTCGTAATGATTTTACCTTCAGGGTTGTTGTTGATGCAGATAGTATATTTAAAGTTATAAGTAGTCCATTGAACAATAAACTGTTTGGTGTTACTTGGTTTTCTGTCAACGAAAGGGTGAAGAAAGAGTATAATGTCAAATCTGATGGCTTGTACGTTGCTTTTGTTGAAGTCGGTTCACCGGCACAGTTAAGTAGTATTAAGCAGGGAGATATTGTTGTAGCTGTTGAGAAAAAAGCTGTAAAAACACAAGAAGACGTTGTAAAGGCGATTTCAGGTAAGAAAATCGGTGATGAAATATCTGTTACAATAGACAGAGAAGGAAAAATTTTCGACGTTAAGTTGAAGCTTGGAGTTTGGAAGTTTTAGATTGCTTGTACAACTTAACGTTTTTCTTGAAACTGCTTTTCGAGGGTTTGAATTTTTCTGCTATCTATGTCGCAAAAAATTACCTTTTCTACACTACCTGAGTATTCATGAAAATATTTATTGATGAACTTTTTTGCAACTTGAACGAACCTTTCAAGTGGATATTCGAATATGCCAGTTCCAACGAAAGGTATAGCTATACTTTTTAATCCAAGTTCATCGGATTTTTTTAATATGTTTTCAAAACAACTTTCCATTATCTGATCGTTTTCTGGTAGATCCCCAGTAGGTCCAACAGCATGAATAATATATTTTGTATCTAATAAACCTGCTGTAGTTACTGCAACATTACCGGGCTTAACTGGCCCGTATTTTTTCACATATTCATCACTTTCTTTCTGAATCTGAGAACCGCCTTTTCGAACGATAATGCCAGCGACACCTCCACCATGTTTTAGATATGGATTTGCAGCGTTTACTATAGCATCCACTTTTTGTATCGTTATGTCCCCAACAACAAAATGAACTTCTACAGGCTTGCTACCAATAAGAATCATAGCTTCTCACCTTTCATCTCGAAACGACCTTTATTTTGTTTTGACTGTTAAATTAAATCACGCCATGCAAATTTACGCATGGCGTGATTTAATTTAGCTTATCGTCATTCTCCAATTTGCATTCTTACAAATCGTGACACCTGGATATTTTCTCCTATTTTTGCTATTGCTTGCTGAATCATGTCTTTTATGGTAATCGTTTGATCAAGTGCGTATTTTTGTTCAAGCAAACAATTATCCTGGTAAAAACTTTCAAGTTTTCCTTCGATAATTTTTTCTATAACTTGAGCTGGCTTACCAGAATCTTTGAGCTGTTCTCTATATATTTCCTTTTCTTTTTCAATTACCTCGGTTGGTACTTCCTCCCTACTTAACCACCTTGGAGACATTGCCGCTATATGCATCGCTATTTTGTTACCAAGTTCCTTAAACTCATCAGTCCTTGCAACGAAATCCGTCTCGCAGTTGAGTTCAAGAAGTACACCTATTTTTCCGTTGTGATGTACGTACGATATGATTAAACCTTCTTTCGTTTCTCTACCAGCTTTTTTGGCAGCTTTAGCAAGTCCCTTTTTTCTGAGAATTTCTATAGCCTTTTCGAAGTCACCGTTTGCTTCTGTAAGTGCATTTTTGCAATCAAGCATTCCTGCTCCTGTTCTTTCCCTTAGTTCTTTTACCATCTGTGCGCTAATTTCCATAACTTCTATGCCTCCTTTATGCTGAATTCCGAGATTTTATATTTTCATTTCTCTCCACTCTGCATCAAGCACTAAGATATAATTGTAACCTATATCTTTTAGTATTTCAATACCTCTTTCGATTCCTCTTCCTATATCTTCTAGTCTATGGGCATCAGAACCTATTGTTATATTTCTCCCACCAAGTGATCTGTAAAGTTTAAGCAATTCGACGGATGGATTAGGTTCTCCGTATGCTATTATTGATGCCGTGTTAACTTCTAAAGCCTTGCCATTTTTGATCAGTATCTTGTATATTTCTGATACTATATCGTAAAGTTCGTGAGAAAAAGGTTCTTTTTCTTTGTGATACCTCCTTGGAAAGTCAAGATGTGCTAGTGCATGATAACCGTCAAATCGTTGTATTATATCAAGCAACCTGAGAAGATAATTTTTATAGCTTTGTTGCGTTATGGGCTCTTCGACGTAATGATGAGAGATAAGCACGTAATCAAATTTCTTCGTGTCAACATCTAATTGTTTTACGCCATCCCAGCCAAGTTCTACCCCCACAAGCAGAGAATATTTTTCCATCTCCTTTCTGTAATTCTCCACATCTATCACGTTGGCATGTTCATCAGCAAGTTCATAATGATCCGTGATAATAATATGCTCAATTCCTCTTTCATGAGCAGTTTGTATAATATCTTCAACAGTTGCTTCGGAATCTGGTGAATAGTTGCTATGAATATGATAGTCTGCTAATATTCTTCTTCTCACTTGCTAACCTCCTCTATAGCTTTTACAAGTGCGGTGAAGATAGGGTGTGGAGCTCCAACTTTTGAACGGTACTCAGGATGATATTGCACTCCCAAGAAAAATGGATGATCATCAAGTTCTATTGCTTCAAGAAATTCCGATTCACCAGCGATGGTAAACCTATACCCTATCTCACCGGGTCTCTTGAACATCTCAGAAAAATTTTCCGTATCAACTTCGTATCTATGCCTATGTCTTTCGTAAACTTCGTGTTGATTGTACAACTTGTAAAGTCTAGTACCTTCAAGAACTTTCATCTTTTGTGCACCAAGCCTCATCGTTCCACCAAGGTTCATGATCTTCTTTTGCTCTTCCATCATATTAACAATTGGATAAGGTGTCTTTTCATCAAATTCTGTGGAATTTGCACCTTCAAGCCCCATAACATTTCTAGCAAATTCGATTGCCATAAGCTGCATTCCAAGACAAATTCCAAGAATGGGTTTTTTACTTTCCCTCGCGTATTTTATAGCCTTTATTTTCCCTTCAATACCTCTTCTTCCAAAACCACCAGGGATAATCAATGCATCGAAAGAACCTAATTTTTGAGCAACTGCATTATCATCGAGTTCTTCAAGTTCTTGTGAATCAACAACTACTGGTTTTTGTACCCCTGAGAGGAATATGGATTCAATAATACTTTTGTACGCATCGTCCGTACCAAGATATTTACCTATTAAAGCTATTCTGTAGGGTTTAAAAGATTTTGGATATGACCAGTTCAAAGGTCTTTCTTCTATCTCTAATCCGAGCTTTCTTGCTACAAGTCTGTGTATACCAGCTTCGTAAAGCGTTTCTGGTATTTGATAAACATTTCCGACATCCGGAAGATTTATAACCATGTCTCTTGGCACACCACTGAACAGCGCTATTTTGTATAAGCTTTGAGAATCTATAGGCAGTTCGCTCCGGACTACTATAACATCAGGTTGTATCCCTATCTTTCGTAAAAGTTGAACTGATTGTTGTGTTGGCTTGGTTTTAAACTCATTTGTTACTCTTAGATAAGGTACGTAGGTAACGTGGACAAAAAGAAAATTGTTTCTATTTGTTTCGAAAGCTAATTCCCTTACTGCTTCGAGGAATACTTCACCTTCGATATCTCCAACTGTACCGCCTATTTCTATTGATAAAACTTTTCCTTGCATCGAAGTTATACGCTCTTTGATTTCAGATGTGACGTGTGGTACTACCTGGACAGTTGATCCGAGGTATTTTCCTTGCCTTTCGCGTTGAATTATAGTTGAATATATCTGCCCTGCCGTAATGTTGTTTTTTCGTGACATACTTATACCCAAAAACCGCTCGTAATGCCCTAAGTCAAGATCTGCTTCGTATCCATCATCAGTTACAAAAACCTCACCGTGTTGATTAGGGTTCATGGTTCCCGCATCAACGTTCAAATACGGATCTATTTTCAATACGTTTATGTCAACTCCAACTTCTTTTAAAACTCTCGCTAAAGAAGCTGAAAATATTCCCTTACCAATTCCGCTTAGCACCCCTCCAGTAACCACAATGTACTTTTCAGGCATAATTGCACCTCCAACAAAACTCTCAGATAAAACTAAGATGATAAAATTCAAGAGTTCTAAGCATTGTCGTAGATTGTGTATCATAAATTCCGAATCAAGTTTACAGTTATTTGTAAGTAATTTCAAGGAAAAACTCATTAATTTATAGTTAATTTTCTTAACCTTGGAGAAAGTGTGATGTATAATATTTAACTAGCAAGGAATTTGTCATTTATCAAACCAGGAGTGAAAGTTTTATGCTTGAAATCAGTGTAATTGAAAATATACCACATAAAACAGGAGTGTACCTTTTCAAAAAAGCAGGAGAATACATTTACATAGGAAAGGCAAAGGATCTAAAAAAGCGTCTTTCTTCACATTTTAAAGCGAAAGAAGGAAAAAGTAAAGTCATTGTTGAAGAAGCTGATAACTTGGAAGTAATAATCCTTGACAACGAAAAGGAAGCATTGATACTTGAAGCAAATCTAATATTCGAACACAAACCAAAGTACAACGCAGTACTTAAAGATACACAAGTGTACCCTTACATAAAAATAAGTGACGACGAAATACCGTACGTTGAGATTGTAAGGAACAGGAAAGGTACAGGCAAGTTTTATGGACCATTTACTAATGTCCAATTTACGCGTCAGCTGTTGGAAGTGCTCAGAAAAATTTACAAATTTCGAACCTGTCGCCGTGATATGTCAAGGATTACTAAACCCTGTATGGATTTTCATCTCGGCCTGTGCAAAGGTATATGCGTAAGAGAAGATGATCCTGAAAGCTATAACAACAGAATAAACCAATTAGCTGATGTTTTGAAAGGGAATTTCTCGCATGTAATGGATTTCGTAAAGTTCAAAATGGAGCAACATGCTAAATTACTTGATTTTGAAAATGCAGCAAAGTATCGTGATATTCTTCTTAATTTTAGCAGACTTATGGAGTCTCAAGGTGTGGTTTTAACTGAACCTGTGAATTTAGACGTTGTAGTTGGCAGACATAACACATTCCTCGTGTTTAAGATACGTTCAGGTTATTTGTTGTCAAAACTTGTGTACGAATATAATGGAGGGGTTGACGATTTCATAGAACTATTCTACGTAAACAATTACAACGATTTGCCTGAGAAGGTAATTGTTGAAAAGAAAACTAAGGCCTTGGATGTGGTATCTAATACGCTTGGTATTCGAATACTACAAGCTCAAACTGGTACTGAAAAGCAACTACTTGATAAGGCTATAACTAATTTGAATTATGAAATAGGTTTAATACTCTCCAATAGAAGTATTTTAAAGCAGATGAAAGAATTACTTGGTTTAAGTAAGATACCAAAGAGAATAGAAGGTGTAGATATCTCCCATCTACATGGAAAAGATACAGTAGCCTCTCTTGTCGTTTTAGAAAATGGTGAGATAAAAAAAGATGAATATCGCAGATATAAGTTAGGTAACATTCTTGATGACTTTGAAAGCATACGAATGTTTATAAAAAGAAGATACACAAAACATAAGTTGCCAGACTTGCTATTTGTGGATGGAGGAATTGGTCAAGTGAATGCTGCGTATGATGCACTAACTCAGATTAGCAAAGAATGTGATGTTGTAGGGTTAGTTAAACAAGAGGAGATTATTGTTACAAGATATGGTGAAATTAAACTTCCGTATGATCACCCTGTCCTGAGATTACTTGTGAAAATTAGGGACGAAACACATCGTGTGGCAAATGAGTTTACAAGAAAGCTAACAATAAATCGATCGCTAAGAAGCATACTCGATGAAATAAAATGGATAGGCCCAAAAAAGAAAAAATTACTTCTGGAACGTTACACTTCCGTTGAAGATATCTTGTCAGTGTCAAGAGATGAAATTGAACAATTAATTGGCAAGAAAGCTACTGATAGTTTGTTAAGTGAATTATCTTTACGTAGAAACTTTTAAGTTCATGTTAAATAAGTTGATAAAATGTTCGTGAGTGTTATAATCTTATTGGAATTTTTCAGGAAAACTTAATTCACATTAAATTGTCTTAAAATTTCAAATTGCCTTAGGAGGTGGCTATAGTTGACTACGTTTATCGTAAGAAGGCTGCTTTTGTTACCGTTGATAGTACTTGGTGTATCACTGATTATCTTTAGTCTTTTTCAGATACTTGGACCAGACAAGCTACTTGCGTCGTATGTAAATCCAAACGTGTTCGACAAGTTGACAAACGTTGAGCTTGAGGCATTGAAAGAGAAGTATGGTTTAAACAAGCCCTTTGTTGAAAGATACGGCAAATGGCTTTATAATGCATTGAAAGGAGACCTTGGTTGGTCTCAAGTAGGTAAGGAACCTGTTTTGAAAGCCATCTGGAGTAGGTTCCCGTACACGCTTGAACTTGCACTTTACGCTCTCTTACCTGTTGTGGGAGTAGGTATTTGGCTTGGTGTTGCCGCTGCAGTAAACAGAGATAAATTCTTAGACCATTTTATAAGGATAGTAGCGATTATCGGTTGGTCTTTCCCTGACTTTGTGTTTGGCTTGCTCGTATTGATGATATTTTATTCTGTGCTCGGATGGTTCCCGCCGGGAAATCTTTCTCAATGGGCTGAAGAAATTATCAAGTCACCATCTTATTTAAAAGTTACGCACATACTTACAATAGATGCTCTTATAAATGGAAGGTTTGACATATTCTGGGATGCTCTGAGGCACATTATTGGTCCTGTTTTGACGTTATCATTTTTGTGGTGGGCATATTTACTTAGAATCACAAGGTCAAGTATGCTTGAAGTGTTGTCAAAAGAATACGTAAGAACAGCTCGAGCAAAAGGCGTTCCTGAAAGAGAAGTTATTCACAAACATGCGAAAAGGAATGCAATGATTCCTGTTGTAACTGTTGCAGGTGCTATGGTTATAGGGTTATTATCAGGTACGGTGATTATCGAAGTTATATTTAATAGAACAGGTATTGGTAGACTAGCTGCTGAAGCGGCTGTTCAACTTGATTATGCAACAGTCCTTGGAAGTACACTCTTTTATTCAACGCTTTTAGTTCTCGGTAACCTCATCATAGATATACTGTATGCAGTATTTGACCCAAGAGTTAGACTTGGCTAAGGAGGTGCCACATATGAGCGAACCAAGAAAGCAAAACACTGAATTTAAGCGGATAGCGAGAAAGATTTTTAAAAATCCATCGGCAGTTTTGGGATTTTCACTTTTAATTTTCTTTGTACTTGTTGCTATCTTTGCACCTTTAATAGCAAAGCCTATAAATCCTATGATGCTTGATGATCACGGGAATCCCACGAAACTTGATAATCCTTATATTATGCCAATCATAACTTGGAGCTCTGAACCGGTTCCACCATCTGCTGAACATCCATTTGGAATGATACAAGGTAGGGACATATTCTACGGTGTTGTGTGGGGAACAAGAACGGCGTTTTACATAGGTCTAACGGTTACTATAGTTTCCACCATATTCGGTATTATTATAGGCTCCATCTCTGGGTATTATGGTGGATGGGTGGACGAAATTTTAATGAGAATAACTGATGTATTTATGTCCATACCTTTCCTGCTTGCAGCTATGGTTCTTACAACTATACTTGGGAATGGACTTGACAAAGTCATGATAGCTATGACCGTTTTTGGATGGATGGGTGCTGCAAGACTTATTAGAGCAAATATCTTGCAAGTAAAAGAGGAACAATTTGTGCTAGCTGCTAAAGCCCTGGGGGTTAAGGATTTCTTCATCATCCTAAGACATATACTACCCAACACTATATTCCCTGTGTTAATTCAAGCATCAATGCGTATGGGTTCACTTGTTATAACAGCAGCTGGTTTATCGTTCTTGGGACTCGGTGCACCACTCGGATATGCTGATTGGGGTTCAATGCTTAATTTTACAAGAAATTGGATACTTGGAACAAGTGGCTCTACATTCTCTTATTGGTATGCTGTGTTTTATCCTGGTATGGCTATGGTACTATTTGTGCTCGCATGGAACCTTGTCGGTGATGCATTGAGAGACGTATTCGATCCGAGATTGAAATGATGGAGGTGGAGATCTTGGAAAAGAAACCGCTATTAACTGTTAGAAATCTTCGGACGTATTTTTATACAGAAGATGGCGTTGTTAAGGCTGTTGACGGTGTGGATTTTGATGTATACGAAGGAGAAACACTTGGTATAGTGGGAGAATCTGGAAGTGGAAAGAGTGTTACATCACTCACAATTCTTAGGTTACTTGATCCAAAAGGTAAAATAGAGGAAGGTAGCGAAATTATTTTCAGCGGTAAGAACTTACTTGAATTGACCGATGATGAAATGAGAATGATCAGAGGCAACGAAATAGCTATGATTTTTCAGGAACCGATGGTTGCCTTAAACCCTGTTTTCACAGTTGGAGAACAGATAATGGAAGCAATATTGTTACACCAGGACGTGGATAAAAAAACTGCAAGGCAAATGGCAATAGATATGCTACGTAAAGTTGGTATTCCTGAGCCTGAAAAGCGTGTTGATGAGTATCCACACGAACTTTCAGGTGGTATGAGGCAAAGAGCGATGATAGCAATGGCACTTTCTTGTAGACCAAAACTATTGATTGCTGACGAACCAACAACGGCACTCGATGTTACTATCCAGGCTCAGATCCTTGAGCTTATGAAGGAGCTCCAAAGAGAATATGGGATGGCTATAATACTTATTACACATGATGTGGGGGTTATAGCAGAAAATGCTGATAGAGTTGTTGTGATGTATGGTGGAAAAGTTATGGAAACAGCAGATGTTAAAACATTATTTAAAAAACCAAAACATCCGTACACGTGGGGACTGTTAAATGCTATCCCCAGGCTTGATGTTGAGCAAGACAGATTGTATAGCATACCAGGTATGGTACCTGATCCTTTGCATTTTCCACCAGGGTGCAGATTTAGTAACAGATGTGAGTTTAAAGAAGAAAAGTGTAATCTCGAAATGCCCGGACTAGTTGAAGTTGAACCAGACCACTTCTCAAGGTGTTTCTTCTATAAGAAAGTCGAAGAAGCACAAAAGTATGTAAAGGCTGGTGAAGGTGCATGAATGGAAGTATAGTCTCCGAAGTAAAAGCGAATAGAAAAAAGGAACAAAGAGAAGTTCTTCTTAGGATAGATAACCTTGTAAAATATTTTCCTATAAGAGCGGGAGTGTTCAAAAGGATTGTTGCGTGGGTCAAAGCTGTTGATGGCGTGAGTTTTGAGGTGTACAAAGGCGAAACTGTGGGTCTTGTGGGAGAATCTGGTTGCGGAAAAACAACTGTTGGTATGACTTTGCTTAGATTGTACGAACCAACATCTGGAAGAATAATTGTCTCAGGCGAAGACACTACACACTATTTCTTACCGGTATGGAAGGCTAAGAATTATGTCCGAAAGATGTATTTAGAAAGGTTTAAAGATAGTAAGTTTTCCCCTAAGGATGATGTCGACGCAAAATATTACGAGATTTTCAAAAGCAAAGGTGAAAACGGTTTAATGGAATATCTTCTTGGCAACCTAAAGGAAAAACGCTTTCAGTTTAGAAGAGACATACAAATAGTTTTTCAAGATCCATACAGTTCACTTGATCCGAGAATGAGGATCAAAAATATACTTGCCGAAGGTCCTTTAGCACATGGTATGATAAGAAAATCACAAGTAATAGATAAAATTGGCAAGGCACTCGAAGAGGTTGGTATACATCCAACACATATGTATCGTTTTCCACATGAATTTTCCGGAGGTCAAAGGCAAAGAATTGGAA
The DNA here is from genome assembly GCA_026419195.1 of Fervidobacterium sp. Classification (NCBI taxonomy): domain Bacteria; kingdom Thermotogati; phylum Thermotogota; class Thermotogae; order Thermotogales; family Fervidobacteriaceae; genus Fervidobacterium; species Fervidobacterium sp. The sequence continues at coordinate 136,612 of JANZZV010000001.1, read as the reverse complement.
TCGCAAGAGCGCTCTTGATGAATCCAAAACTTATTATTGCCGATGAAGCCGTTGCTGCGTTGGATGTTTCAATAAGGTCGCAAGTAATAAACCTTATGATGGATCTTCAAAGAGAACATGACTTAACTTATTTGTTCATTTCACATGATTTATCTTTAATAAAGTACATATCAAGCCGTGTTGTAGTAATGTATCTTGGCAAAGTTGTTGAAACAGCACGCAAGAAAGATCTTTTTGATGAGCCATTGCACCCTTACACTAAGGCTTTAATGAGCGCTATTCCTGTGCCGAATCCCGAGTTTAAAAAACAGAGGATCATTTTACAAGGTGATGTACCAAGTCCTGTTAATCCACCCAAGGGGTGTCCATTCCACCCAAGGTGTCCCGTTGCAAAGCCAATATGTTCGAACGAAAAGCCTGTTTTGAAGGAAATAAAAGAAGAACACTTTGTTGCATGTCATTTCCCAGGGAGTTTATAATTTCTATTCTAAAATAAACGTCTCCGCAACTGGAGACGTTTATTTTTTTAAATGTATATGTCCTTTCTCTCATAATAAAAAATACTAAATAGCAAAGTTCCCAGGTAAATCAGAACTACAAGCAAAAAGGCAATTTTATTAAAAGTTGCGCCTTTTATCAACTCTGCTGGGTCAAATATTCCAAATGGAGTTATGTTTCGTAGATACTTGTACTTCTCATAAACTCTGGCAATGAGCGATAAAACATAAAAAAACCCAAGTGCGAAGAATGTTGATGTATCAGCTGTTGCCTTTCTTCTTGAAATAACAGAAAATATTATACCAACCGCCGTCATAAAGATATGAACTGCCCAAAAGGAAAATGCAATTTTCCAAAATAGCCCCATGTCGAAAGGTTTAACTTTGTATTTGTTGAACATTCCAAGAATAGAGAATGTTATGACCAAATCGTAAGTCAATAAGTAAAATGTTACAGAGACAAACTTCTCAATGGAATATCGCTTTCTGCTTATAGGTCTTGATAATATGAATTCAATTGTCTTTTCATTTTCCTCTTTAACAAATATTGACGAAGCGAGTCTTGTTAGATAAAAAGTAGCAAAGAGAAAAATCCATATTTGTCCCTGCATTGAAAAAAAGTGAAGAATATCGCTAAAGTCTATCCGATCAACGCCAAATATCCTTAAGAAAGTCTTTGGAAGTAGCTGAAGTTTAGATGAAAACAATCCATCGTCTCCTGCAAAAGATGGAAAAAGTGCGAAATACATAAACTGAATACCAACTATGAACGTTGTCCATAACAAAAATGCCCTAAAATTTCTTTTAATTTCCCATCTCAGTATTTTCACGTTATTTCCCTCCAGTTTTAAACTTTTGAAGACTATTCTTCATAAAGCTTGTCAAAAACATCTTCCAGTGATAGATCTTCAATTAAGATATCTTTGAATTTAAACAAATTCAATAATTCTACCAATCGCTGTGTAGAACCGTTGAAATAAATTAACAAATTCGAATTTTGACTATTCAATTCGACGATTTCTGGAAACAAATTTTCAATGTTTTCAACAATTTTTGAATCACTATCTGTTACAAGTGTTATCTTTTTTGTGGCTTTATTAAATAAAGGTGGATTGACAATCTTTCCATCTTTTATAAACACAACCCTGTTACAAAGTTTTTCAACCTCATTTAGCACGTGCGAAGATAAGAGTATCCCAACGCCGCTTTCTTTTAAATTTTCTAAAATGTTGTATAATCGCTTTTGCACGAAAGGATCAAGCGAATTTGTCGGTTCATCAAGTATCAATAAACGTGGTTTGTGGGCAAGTGCTTGGATAATTGATACTTTCTTTTTGTTACCTAAGGAAAGTTCTTCAAATTTCTTATTTAGCTGTACATCAAATTGTTTGCATAACCACTCACAGTATTCACTATCAAACTCATTGTAGAAAGAAGCATAAAATTCCAAAATTTTCTGCACAGTTACATCTCCATAGTAATTAACTTCACCTGGCACGTAACCTACTTTCGTAATTAACTTGGCTATGTTTCTTCTTGTTAATCTTTCACTAAATAGGTAAATTTCCCCTCTTGTCGGTTTGAGAAATCCCAAGGCAATTCTCATCGTAGTTGTCTTACCAGCACCATTTGGTCCAATAAAACCAACAATTTCTCCACCCGAAACGTGCAAGGTAATATCTTTAATAGCCAATCTCTTTCCATAAAATTTTGTTAAGTTAAGAATTTCTAAAAATTTCTCAGACATTGCAACACCACCTTTTGAATTTTTGTCTTTACTAAAATTATACCACCAAAAAACAAAAAATGCGGGCTTATGCGCCCGCATTGAATACTAAAGTAAAGTTTAAACAAAGATTTATTACTTATATTCCTCGGCCAAGTACTTTTTGATTTCCGCATCGGCTTTCTTTATAGCTGTTTCCATGTCCACCTTTCCATTTATAAAATCATTAAACATCGTGCTTACAACGTTTCTGATTTCTGTCCAGACGCTGAGTTGTGGATCCATCTTTGCATTGTCGATTTGTTGGAGGGGTATTTCAAGCAACGGATCTGATTTAGCGGCTTGTTTCCAAATCGTTGTTTGAAGTGCTGCTCTTCTTACTGGTAGATATCCAGTATTAACTGCCCAGTAGGCTGTTACTTCTGGTGAAATTAGGTATTTCATAAATTCCCAGGCTGCTCTCTTTTCCTCTTCTTTTGCAGTAGTGAACATGATCACATCAGTTCCAGCAAATGGTACGTTTCTTGTTTTCCATACCGGAACAGGTGCCCATGCCCATTGGAACTTGCCTTTTGCGGACTGCTCCACGTAAGTTCTACCTGCGATCGTGTCTATGTACATTAAAACTGTCCCTTGACCAAATATATCATTCAGATACCCACCCTGTGCAAACGCCACTTTATCATCAAGAAGTTTCTTGAAAAATGCCAACACTTCTCTAGTTTCTGGTGAATCAATTGCAGAGACGTATCTTCCAGACTTTGCATCGTACTTAACTATATCTCCACCGCGCATCATGAGGAATATTTGGAACGTATCAACAGTTGTTCTAAATGCGAAGCCATATACATCTGGTTTTCCATCTTTGTTTTTGTCTTTTGTCAAAGCTTTTGATGAGTAAAGAAGTTCATTTATTGATTTTGGTACGGTGATACCAGCAGCTGATAGGGCTGTTGCATTGTAATAGAATATGTAAAGACTTTTGTTGAATGGTACAGCATAAACAGTATTACCCCACGTGCAGTTGTCTCTGAAAGCTTTGAATACATCTTCCCACTCGGCTTTTGTTATACCAATCTTTTGATCATTCATGTATTTGTTTAAAGGTTCAACTATCTTACTTTGCAATAACTTGGCTGTCCAATTTGCATATGCCTGACTTATCGTTGGGAGTTGACCGGCTTGCGCACCTGCTAAAAGTTTTTGTTGTAAAGCTGTGTAGTTTCCTATGTAAACTGCTTCAACTACGATATCCGGATGCGATTCGTTGAAAGCTTTCACGATCTGATTCAGTGTTTCGCCTTGGGCACCACCCATGGCATGCCAAAAAACAACTTTCGTTGCGGCAAAAAATGTTACTGAAAGTACTAAAAGCACCAAAAGTACAAACTTTTTCATACACTACACCTCCTGATAAAGTGAATTGGAAAGAGCATACTACACCTGAGCATATTATTTTAGCATAATTTTGTTAAGAAATTTAAAGGTCCAATTTTAAAGAAAAAACAGGTCCACCTTGCTTTTCAACGATTTCATTCAATTTTCTCAAAATTTCTTCCTTTTCCAGATTAATTTTCTCGAGTTCTTCCCCCAAAGTACCCCATTTTATATCACCGCAAACTATTACTTTAATCCCCATCTCAAGAAGAGGTTGTATTAGATATGGAAAGTGCTCGGCGATGTATTCAAAAGACGTTGTTTCAGTTATGTGCCTTTCTCCCATCAGTTGTCCCTCCTTTTTTCTATCTGTTCATGGCTATTACCAACGGAATTACTTCTTTTGTACCATATCTTTTCAGAATATTGAAAACCTCTCTCATAGTGCTTCCTGTAGTGTAAACATCGTCAATCAACAAAACGGACCTATCTTTGATTATGTAGCTTCTATCTTCACGCAACATAAATTTTCCTTTAACGGCTTCTTGCCTGTTTTTTGCTGTCAACTGATCTGTCTCACGAACTGCTATAAGCGCGTTGATGTATGGGATCTTTGTTATCTTGGAAAATTCTTTGGCTATCAATTTCATGTGGTCGTACCCTCTTTTTTTCTTCGCGGATTTTGTTGCAGGTACGTAAGCAACAATTTCAAAACTAATATTGTGTGCAACTATTGCTTTATAAAGCATCTTAGAGAATTCTTTTGATAGTGAGTGATGATTGTTGTATTTATACGCGATTATAAAATCACTTAACGTCTCTTTGTAAAGTCCATAGTAATATATCCTCATGTTGTTATGAATTAAGAAAGCAGGAGAGAGACTATTTACTTTCTCAGCGCACTTTTCACAAAGCCTGTGACCTTTGCTTTCTGTACCACAGACTATACAACATGTATTTGTGATTAACTTAATAATATTTGATATTTCATTTTCAAAATCAAGCTTCAATAATTTCATATTCTCTGGTAGATGGTTCCAATAAGATTGCTGTTGCCTTCCCTGTAAGATAACCACACGATTCACCAGGATTTATAACTAACGTTCTTCCTTCCGTTCTTATATCCATTTGATGGGTGTGACCGTAAAATACAAAGTCGTAAAGTTGTGATTTCACCGCTGGTAGTAGTGCATATGGTTCATGCATTAAGAACAAGCGATAGTTATCTACCTGTTTTTCGTACGGACCATTGTGGAGTTTATTCTGAAATTTTTGGATTAAAAACACTCTTTCTCCATCGTTGTTTCCAAAAATACCGGTAAATTCTATACCTTCTACAAGTAGATAAGGAGCAATAAAAGGAGAAACTATATCACCAAGATGGATTATTCTGCTTACATTTTTACCGACGGCTATATCTATTATCTTTTTGATTTTTGGTATATTATCATGTGAATCACTTAGTATAAGCCATGGACTTTTTGAATTCATATAATCTCCCTCCAAAGCACAGCCTTAAATTTTAGTAGATGAAATATTCGTGTCTTCTCTGAACCGTGCAAATTTCCAAATAAGAATCGTGCCTACGAATACTATAAGGTAATAAGTTATGACTCTGTACACCAATATACCAGTCATCGCAGATCTTGTATCATAAAAATGTGAAAACACAAGTTGATAGAAACCTTCAATACCTCCGCTTGAACCTGGAGTAGGAATGTAATACACAATGGTATTCAACATCATCAAAATCCCCCATATAAAACTTAACGGTATTTCAGTATTTGAAATGGCTTCTATACATAGTTTCAGTTGTAAAGGGGTAATTAACGATGTCAAGACACCCAATGCAAAATCAATTATAAGCGCCCAGTAATTTTTAAAGAACAAAGTCTTAGTGGATGTACTCATTTTATCTATCCACTCTATCGCTGCTTTTTCTTTATCTTTAAGCTTTTGTGATTTTGTCAGTTTATTTATAAATTTGAATACACCAAACAAAAACTTTTTGTTCATAAATGCAAAAAATCCAGCGAGACTTATCACCAAGGTTACCAAAAAACCGAGTAGTACAAATGTTAACCCAACTGTACCTCTAAGAATCCCAATTACCCTACTTATGAGTGTGACGTCAATCGCAAAGACAACCAAAATTCCGATAAACATCCTGCTTATAGCTATGTTTGTTGCATCGTAACTTGAAACACCGATTTTTGAAAGATGATATATCTGAAAAGGTTGTCCACCAATTGACATAGGGGTTACAAAGGAAAAGTAAATGTTGAAAAACACATTTTCAAGTGCTTGAAAAAAGCTTATTTTATAGCCCATGCTTTTGACTACGACCATCAACCTTAACGCATGAACAACGTAGTCAACAGACAATAAAAAAATTAGCACTGGAATAATTTTAATTGGAAAGGACAAAATAGCTTTAAACGGATTTTGCTTAGCAAAGAAGATACCAACTATATTGATTATAGACAGTCCAATTGCTAGTGCTATTATTATGTTTATCAATATTCTCTTAAAATTCAGACAGATCTCCCTCCTTTGTTTATTATGTACCGAAGTATGTCTAAGTCATCTTGTGTCGTTATTTTGATGTTTAATCTGTGTCCTTCGATATAATAAACTTTGTAACCGCTTGCAAGTACTACTGATGCATCATCTGAAAATGTGTCCAGTCTTTGAAAATTCCTTTCCATAGCTGTTTTTACTATTCCAAATTTGAAAGTTTGCGGTGTTTGGTGCAAACGTACTTTATTTCTTTCAACAACCTTGTCTATTGATTCACCATTTTCGGAATAACTCAACGTATCAGTCGAGACAACGGAAGTTACCACAGCCCCTAAATTAACGCACAAGTCAATGTTTGCCTTTATTAATTCTTTACTAATCAACGGCCGTGCTCCGTCATGGATTAGAACTATATCGTCTTCTTTTGCACTACCTTTTAAAAAAGACAGACCGTTCCATATCGACCGTTCTCTTGTATCACCTCCTTCAACTACGCTTACTAACATCAAATGTTTCGATAGAATATTTTTTGTTTCTTCAATGTAACTTGAAGGTGAGATTACCACAATTTTATCAAAGATATCAAACGAAAGAAATTTTTCAACGAGATACTCGATAATAGTCTTTTCACCAAGTATTGGATAAAATTGTTTGGGTTTTATCCAGCCAAATCGGGTACCCATCCCTCCAAATGCTAAAATAGCGTATTTTTTCGTATCCACTCTTCCGCATCTACTCCTTTCTGGTTAATCATCTTTAAGAATTCTTCCTCGCTTATTACTTTTACACCAAATTTAGCGGCCTTTTGTACTTTACTACCAGGATTTTCACCAATGATTAAATAATCTGTCTTCTTTGTTAGATTATCTGTAAAATGTCCTCCAAGCTGCTCTATGAGCTTTTTGGCTTCTTCTCGAGAAAAATTTTTAAGAGTACCTGTTATACAAAACGTGAGACCATTCAGCACATTTTTTACTTCACTCTCTTCTGATTCCATCTTTATACCGGCACTTTTTAGTTTTTGTATTATCTCTTTTGTCTTCGGTTGTTTGAAATAATTGACAATGCTTTGAGCTATATCCATGCCTATACCTTCAATCTCAAGCAGTTCTTCGATAGTTGCGCTCATGAGACTCTCAATATTTTTGAATTTTTTTGCCAAAACTTTTGCTATCTTTTCTCCAACATTTGGTATCCCAAGTCCGACAATCAATTTATCAAAAGACACTTGCTTTGCCTTTTCTATTTCACTTAGTATGTTTGAAATCATCTTAGGACCAAGACCGCTGATTTGGGATAGATCAAATAGAGTGAGATAGAATATGTCTGCAATATCATTTACTAACCCTCCATCAACCATCTTCGAAATTATCTTCGGACCAAGTCCTTGTATGTCTAACGCTTGTCTTGATACAAAAACTTCAAGATGTCTTTTAAGTTTTGCTGGGCAATGTGGATTAAGACATTTGTACGCAACGTACTCTTTTGATTCCTTCCCAACTTCTCCGTTACAAACAGGGCATTGTTTTGGTGGATTTATAGGTATTTCGTTTCCGCTTCTCAAATCAGTTATTACATGAGAAATTTGTGGAATTATTCCGCCTGCTTTTTCTATAAAAACGTAATCACCTAAGCGAATGTCATTTTCCAAAATGTAATCAAAGTTATGTAAAGAAGCTCTTTTAACAATAGTTCCTTCCAGTTCAACTGGTTCAAATTCGGCGACAGGTGTTATCACCCCGGTTCGACCAACCTGGTAAGTAACGTTTATTATCTTTGTTCTAACCTGATGAGCTGGAAATTTAAATGCGATTGCCCAACGTGGAGATTTTGCTGTCTGCCCAAGTTCATTTTGCTTTTCGAATTCGTTTACCTTAACCACTACTCCATCAACCCAGTATTCAAGATCTTTTCTTTTTTCTGTCCATTGCTTCCAATAATCCACAACTTCGCCTATATTGCTACATAATTTACTGTGTGGGTTAACTTTAAAATGAAGATTTTCTAAAAATTTTAATGCCTCCCATTGGGTTTTTAAGCCGTACGTTTGTGGTTTTACAATGTAATAAATAAATGCATCAAGTCTTCTTTTTGCAACTTCAGTTGGATCAAGTAAGTGCAATGTTCCAGCCGCTGCATTACGCGGATTTGCAAATGGAGAAAATCCTTCCTCTTCCCTTTGCTGGTTGAATTGTTCAAAATATTGTACTGGCATAAATATTTCTCCACGTACTTCAATTGTTAGTGGTTCTGGCAGTCGGAGTGGAATAGATTTTATAGTTCTTACATTTGCCGTAACGTCATCCCCTCTGATACCATCCCCTCGAGTTATTGCTTTTATCAAAACTCCATTTTCGTATCGTAAAGCGATAGATACACCATCTATTTTGAGCTCGGCCACGTATTCAACCTCACCAACGCTCTTTTTTATTCTTTCATCAAAATTTAAGATCTCCAGCTCGTTGTAAGTATTATCCAAGCTCAGCATTGGTTCGCTGTGATCAACGCTCTCAAATCCTTCCAAAAGCTGGCCACCAACTCTTTGTGTTGGAGAGTCAGCAGTTTTGAGTTCAGGATATCTCTCTTCCAGTTCGATCAATCTTTTCATCATCTTATCGTATTCTTCATCGCTTATAACAGGTTGAGCAAGCACGTAATATCTATAGTTGTGATATTCTATTTGTTTTCTTAGTCTTTCGACTTCTTGCTTAATTTTCTCCGGAACCATAAAACACCTCCGGGAGTTTGATTGGTTTTAAGTTACAAACGGTAAGCTTCAAACTATAATCCATCTCACACATTTTATCTTTTCTTTTTGTATTTGGTCTTTTTCGAAGAATTAATTTGATCAGTGCGTTTATCAATTTTATTATCTGCATAAATTTTTATTTCATCTTCGGAAACTTCAACAAAGTCGATTTCCATTCGTATTTTATCTGCTTTTACCACCTTCGCATTTAGCACGTCGCCTATTCTGTATACCTTTCCTGTGTGTTTCCCTACAAGAATACTTTTTTGTTCATCGTAGTAGTAATAGTCATCAAGTGTGGAAATATGAATTAAACCAGAAATATACTTATCTGGTATCTCCACGAACAACCCAAATTTGGTAACTGAAGTTACAACAACTTTATAAACATCTCCAATGTGATTTGATATGTAATCGATCTTTTTAAGTGCATCGTAATCCCATTCTGCTTCATCTGCAATTCTCTCTCTCTTACTACAGTGAATGGCTGCTTTTTCAAGATACTTTTGGAGTGCTTTAATTTCTTTTTTCGACAATTTTCCGCCCTTCTCAAGATAGGTTTTCAGTAAACGATGTACTATGAGATCGGGATATCGACGAATGGGTGAAGTAAAATGTGTATAAGCCTCTGATGCCAATCCAAAGTGCCCAACATTGCTTGACGAATATATTGCACGCTTCATTGATCTTACCATCAACCTTTGAATACTGCTTCTCAACGGATGGTCTTTTGTTTTCTCAAGTAGTTCTTGTAAAATTTTCGGATGTACTCGCTGAGGTAGTTTCATGTTTATACCAATTGCGCTAAGGTAGTTCTTAAGTTGCAAAAGTGTGTCGAAATCTGGTTCTTCATGAACTCTATAGATAAATGGTATATCGGCATTGTGGAATATTTCAGCAACAGTTTCGTTTGCTTTTATCATAAACTCTTCAATTATAACCTCAGATTCGCCACGTCTTCTCGGAATAATATCAACAGCATGTCCATTCTCGTCCAAAATGATTTTAACTTCGTCACCCTCTATATCTAATATAGCTCCTCGCCGCCTTCTATTTTCCCTAAGAATATCTTTAAGTTCTTTCATTACATATATGTGTTCAGCCAAATCTTTCAATTTATCTCCTTCTGGCTTCCCTTCTAAGAATGCATTAACATCATCGTAAACAAGTCTTCTATAGCTTCTTATCACACCATTGCCTATTTTGTAATTTACCACGTCACCTTCTTTGTTAATCTCCATTAAAAGAGACATAACTAATCTATCTTCCCCTTGAACTAAGCTACATAGACCATTTGATAATTTGAAGGGCAACATGGGAATCACTCTGTCTGCAAGATAAATACTTGTTGCACGATTAAATGCTTCTTTATCAAGTGCTGTGTTCGGTTTTACATAGTGTGAAACGTCTGCAATGTGTACGCCAAGAAGGTAATTTCCGTTAGACAATTTTTTCACTTGGACCGCATCATCAAAATCTTTCGCATCAATTCCATCTATTGTTACGATGATTTCATCTCTAAAATCCCATCGTCCCTCCAGATCTTTCTCAGAAACTTTATCTGGAAGTTTTGATACCTCTTCCATAACATCATCTGGAAACTGAACTGGGAGACTATGCTTGACAACAACGGTGGGAAAATCGGTTGCAGGATCTTCTACACGTCCCAGTACCTCAACAATCCGCGCTTCTGGTGAGCGTTTCATGGAAGGATATTTCGTTATTTGTGCCACAACTTTCATTCCTGGTTTCGCACCATTTATATCCTCTACTTGTACTTTGAACTCATATGGTAATTTTGGATCATCAGGTATTACAAACGCAAACTGCCCTCTGGTTTCGAAAACACCTACGAATTGCTTTATACCTCTTTCTAAGATCTTTGTGACTCTTCCTTCTGGAAGATCATACCACTTTCCTATGATTTGCACTTGAACTTTATCCTTGTGCATTGCAAGATTGGTCTTTTCTATCGGAACAGCTATCTCTTGACCATCGTCGGTGGTAACAAATGCTATATTCCCACTTCTTGTGAATTCTATTATTCCTATGAGTAAGTTTCCTCTTGTCAGTTGATATCTTCCATCATCTCCCCTGAATATATAACCGGAATTAACAAGCTCTTCGAGTTGTTTCTTCAAAAGTTGCTTCTCTTTACCATCGGTAACATTAAAATACCGGCATATTTCTTTGTAAGTCATAGGTTTATAATCTGATTGCTTGAATAGTTTTTTCAGTTCTGTTTTCTTAGGCATTAAACTTCCTCCCCACGATTTACTAAATAAGCCAGCCACTCTTAATCTCAAGATATTTGAGTGTACAAGGATATTATATCATTAATCTCACTACAGAGCAAAAATCTTCTCTATTTCATTTCCTAAAGTACTTTGACCTTAGCATTTTTAGATGGTATCCTTTTATTGAAAGAAGAAAAAGCAGAAGGAGGAAAAACCGTGGAGAGAAAACCTATATTTTCTTTTGAATCCTTCATTTTCTTATTCTTTTTATTACTCTTTTTCTGGGCATTTATCCACACTATGGGTAGTGCGAATTTTTTCAAAACCCTCATGGCTACTGCCCATGATTTGCTACTGAACACTGTTTTTTTCATCATGGCTGTAGCGGTACTTACCGGTGCGTTTGCCTCCCTTTTAACAGAGTTTGGAATTGTTCACTGGATTCACATGCTGCTTGATAAACTTATGAAACCGCTTTACAATATGCCAGGTATTGCTGCTATGGGTATTTTATCAACTTATTTCTCAGATAACCCAGCCATAATTGCTTTAGCAAAAGATAAATCATTTATCTCGCATTTTGAGAGATGGCAGGAACCTCTTCTGTGTAACCTTGGCACAGCATTTGGTATGGGAATGATAGTTTCAACGTTCTTCATAGCTCAGGGTGGTAGGGCTGGAATTAACTTAGTTCCAGCCGTCATCGTAGGAAATATTGCAACTATAATAGGAAGTATAATAAGTGTGCGTTTGTTTTCATACTGGACAAAAAAACGGCTTGGCAGTATCCATAAAGAGATAGACCATGCAAACCTAAGGTATCGAGAAATCAGGGAAGGAAATGTTTTTGAAAGATTCCTCGAAGCAATGCTTGATGGCGGTAAAACAGGAGTAGATATAGGTATTGGAATTATACCAGGTGTATTAACGATAAGTACAATAGTAATGATGTTTACGTTCGGTCCAAAAGACCCTAACATAGGTTACCAAGGATTGGCTTACGAAGGGATAGCGTTGTTTGATAAAATTGGTAAATGGTTGTTTGTACCTTTTAAGCTTCTTTTCGGATTCGATTCTCCGCAGTTAATAGCTTTTCCTATAACATGCCTTGGTTCAACTGGCGCCGCTCTTGCACTCGTTCCAAGGTTCATGGAACATGGCTTAGTAAAACCTAGCGACGTTGCAGTCTTTACCGCAATAGGTATGACGTGGAGTGGTTATCTGAGCACTCATGTGGGTATGATGGATGCTCTTGGTTACAGATATTTAACAAGCAAAGCCATCCTTTCACACACACTTGGTGGACTCATCGCGGGGTTCAGTGCAAATCTTATTTACAATTTATTATTTTAAAAGTGAGGAAGTACAAATATGGAAATGATGCAGGATTTTAAAGTTTTCCAAACTTCTGGAGAGCTGAGAACAAATACGTATCTACTGAGTATCAACGGTGTTAACTACATCATCGACCCGGGAAAAGGTGTAAGTGCATTTGTACAGCTTGATACTCAATACCAAGTAATTCTCACACATGGACATTACGATCATATAAGTGGACTAAATGAGATAAGACCACAGAAATTATATATTTCAAACGAAGAGAGTGTTTATCTATCTGATCCTTACCTGAATCTTTCCATATTGTTCGGAGAGCTTTTCTCAATTGATATTCAATGGTATAATGTAGACGAATATTTTCAAGTAATTCCGGCACCGGGTCATACTTACGGTTCTCGCGTCATTATATTTGATGGATTTATATTCACTGGTGATGTTGTCTTTATTGATACAATTGGAAGAGTTGATCTGTATCTTGACAATTCTGTTCGAAGAAAAATGCGCGAGGAAATGAAAAACACTGTGAGCGTACTAAGAGAGAAATTTAAAAAATTACCGCAAGACTGGATCGTTTGCCCTGGACACGGTAATATTTTCGAACTAAGAGAACTTTTTAAGTTGAATCCATTTTTTAAATAAATACTGATTGGAAGGTTTGAAAAGTGAATACAAAAGACATTTACTCGCAAGAGTATCTTGAAAGACTGAGAAGCTTGGAACTTAAAAGGAAAGTTATTCTCGACGTGCTTAGAGATTACAAAAACATCAGCAAGCACAAATTATCCACCCTTGAAAGAAATTTAGAAAGACCGGAAAAAGTAGGATTGGCAAGAGTTAATCCTATCATTTTCTCGTTCCTTTTGAATAGTTTGTTCACTATAAATGAGAGTATAGAATACAAAATCACCGAATTCGAAAGAAACAAAGTCTCCAGATATATACTCTTTGAAATCTTATTTTGGGCCAAGCCTTCTACTTTTGCTTTCCCAAACGAAGATGTCAAAAATTACAAAGAATTTTTGAATAAGAAAAGAAAAAAGCTCAGGGAGTTCAGCCTGGAAAATTATTTGCAGCTTTACGCATTGGAAAGTTCTGAAAAAGATACTTTCATCAAAGAGATATCCCAAAAAGTCTTAGAAATTCAACCTGAGAATGTTGAAGATTACGTTTGGATGCGTGATTTTATATTTTACCTTGATCCAATGGAGAAAAACAAAATTAAGAGTAAATTACATCCTTATGTTTGGAAGGTTTTATCTAACACAAGCGGAATACCTGTTATTATCGACGGGAACAATGTTCTAATGTCTAATAAATTAGCGGGTAGTGAGAAAATTGATGTTCTTTTATCGCTAATTGCAAAACTTGATCGTTTGTACTTTCCGTTTTACATCGTGTTTGATGAAAATGCCAAATACAAATTTAAAACAAAGTATTTCAATTACAAAAGAGTTTATTACCATTCTCCAGCCGATGAACTTATCATAGCACTTGCAAAAGAAGTTAAAGGTGTAGTATGCTCAATGGACAAGTTTAAAGAATACGAACTAGTTGAAAACATATGGTATAAACTTAAATTGTGAAAAACAAAAATTAATTTGGAGTTGTCGAATATGATAATCTTAGCCTCATCATCACCAAGACGAAAACAATTACTTAGCCAACTTGGCTTAGAATTTGAAGTTATATCACCGCAACTACACGAGGTTATAGACCCTTTGAAAAAACCTCAGGAAATTGTTGTCGAACTTGCAAAAGAAAAAGCAAGATCGGTGAGAAAAAAATGTTCTGAAAGTGATATAATTATATCAGCAGATACAATCGTTGTATACAAAAAGAGTATTCTTGGAAAACCTGCAAATGAATCAGAAGCTTTTGACATGCTGAGTAAGATATCTGGAAAATGGCACAGGGTTTATACGGGCGTTTGTCTTTTGGTGGATAACGAAGAGATATCGTTTTACGAAGTAACAAAAGTCAAGTTCAGAAAAATGGAGAAAGCAGAGATTGAGTATTATGTGAGGACTAAAGAACCTTTGGATAAGGCAGGTGCTTACGGAATCCAAGGCTTAGGGGGGGTATTTGTAGAAAAAATCATCGGGGATTATACAAATGTTGTTGGGTTACCTTTACCAAAGCTATGGAAAATACTTGTTGATAGGGGGCTAATAGATCTCAGTGGTTTTGAAAAAGGGACCAAGAGAGAAACTGCTAAACAACGGCAGTGAAAGTCTTTCAACAGAGGAGTTAATAGCAATTTTGCTCAGGACAGGTACGAGGGGCAGAGATGTTGTAAAAGTTTCGAGAGAACTCTTTGAGCATTTTGAAAACAGTCTTTACAAAATGTCAAAAGCGTCTTTTGATGAATTTAAAAAAATAAAAGGCTTAGGTAACGCTAAGATAATAACTTTATTAGCTACTTTTGAGCTCGCAAAGAGGTTGATAAAAGAAGAAATTCTTACAGAAGATCCAAGACTTAACTCACCAGAGAAGGTGTTTCAGTACTGTATAGACATGCAGATACTCCCACAAGAAACTGTCAGGGTTATTTTCTTAGATTCTAAATTAAACGTTATCAGTAGCAAAGAAATCTCCCGCGGAACGATTACAACATCCTTAGCCCATCCAAGAGATATATTTAGAGAAGCAATTATCAGGAACTCAACAGCCATCATTATGGTGCACAATCACCCATCAGGCGATCCCACACCAAGCCAAGAAGATGTTGAACTTACAAAACGCATAAAGAAGGCTGGTGAGTTGCTTGGTGTGTCCTTGGTAGATCATATAGTAATTGGGAAGACGTATTTCAGTTTAAGACAAAATTGCAAAGAAATAGGGTGGGAGAATGTTTGAAAACGACGATGAAAAACTAAAAAACATTATGAAATTAAAAGCAGAACTCGAAAAAGACCTGAAAAAGAAAGGACTTCTGAAAGAAAAATCAAAAGAATCAAAAGACTTAAAATACGAAGAAGAAACTGTAAAAAAAATAAAAGAAAACATAACCACAAGTGCACACATAACTGAAGAAGGAAGTTTGAGTATCTACGATATAAACTTTCAAGACTACGATGCAAGTATTGACTCGATAGAAAAGACACTAAGGATTTTTTCTCAGAAAACTGCCAATTTGAATTGGAAGTTAATTTTTGAAGGTTTGAATTCTATGCTCTCAGGTGATTTAAAGAAGGCACATTCTTCGTTTGAGCAGGCAAGTGGTATAGAAGCACAGTACAATAAGTTATTAACGGAACTTTACATTGGTCAAGATATATCGCAGCAGTTGGTTGCATTCGTCAAGAACAATCCAGATTCGATCTACCCACTCTTACTTTTATTGGAGAGAGAATTACTTAAAGGTACTGCCGATGGAATAGAGAAAGTACTACTACTACTTACGAAAAAATCTTCATTTTGGAATTTGATTTATCGTATGTACACAAACTTAGCAAATGCAGATGACGTAGCAAAAGCTGTTAGAGAAAAAGGATTCGCTTCTTTAATATTGTTATTGAGTGTTTATATTGATAACTCAAGAGATTATCCCTTACAAAACCACACATGTCTAAATGTGCACAAATCGTATCTGAAGGGTGAAACAACCACAGCACCAGAATGGTGTCTTTTTGGTCAGCTTATAATAGCTGCAAGAAAATATTTGTCAGGTTACAAAATCGACGTGCAGCATCTAAGAAGATTTGAAAAATCACCAGAGATGAAACTCTTTTTGGGATTTTTACATTACAACGAAAAGAATACCTCGTTAGCTCGTGAATATTTTAAGGCATTTGAAACACAGGTAGGAAGATACAAAATTTACACAAAACCTCTTAGACATTCAAAAATTGGTATGGAGCAGTTTATAGCAATACCAAACGATTTTAAAGATCTCGCTGCAGAAAATCTTCCTATAATAGATTTTCTGAAAGATAATACTTCGGTGGATCTTTATATAAGCTACAGAAATCATGAGTTCCTTAGGTTGGTTTTTTCTGAAAAACACTGCAAAATAAACTATCGATAAATTAAAGTACTTTAAAATTCATAAAAGTGATAGGAGGATAAGTTATGATACCATTGTTCGATTTAACACGCCAATACGATATGCTGAAAGAAGAAATTTTAAGAACAATAGATAGCGTTTTGTCAGAAGGAAAGGTTATTTTGGGACCTGCTGTTGAAAAATTTGAAAGAGAGTTTGCACATTATCTTGGCGTAAAACATGCTGTTGGTGTGGCAAATGGTAGTGATGCGTTGGTGATAGCACTTCATTCCTTAGGTATAGAAAAAGGTGAAAAGGTAATAACAACTCCATATACATTTTTTGCAACGGCATCTTGTATAGTTAGAAACGGCGGAATACCTGTTTTTGTGGATGTTGATAATGATACCTATAATATAGACCTAAATCAGGTGGAGCGTGCTTTAAAAAAAGATAACATACGCGTTGTGATACCAGTACATTTGTTTGGAAGAACTGTTGATTTTGAAAATCTACTCTTCCTAAAGGAGAGATACCATGTTAAAATATTAGAAGACGCTGCGCAATCTGTAGGAAGTGAAGGAAAAGTAAAAGATAAAGTTATAAAATCAGGAACTTTTGGTGAAATTGGTATTTTTTCGTTTTTTCCAACAAAAAACCTTGGGGCTTACGGCGATGCAGGCATGATAGTTACCAACGATGATAACTTGGCTGAGAAGTCTCGAATGTTAAGACAACATGGTTCAAAGAAGAAATATTACCATGAAATGGTTGGCTACAACTCAAGACTTGATTCCCTGCATGCGGCCATTTTATCGGTGAAACTTAGATACTTAGATGATTGGATAGAAAGGAGATTGCAAATTGCAAGGTATTATGAAAAAATCATTGAAGATAAAAAACTACCGGTGAAATATCCAAAAGTTGAAAATAGAGGTTACCGATCACATGTTTATCATCAATACGTTGTTGAATTTGAAAGTGAAGGAACCCGTGAACGAGTAAGAAGACATTTGGAAGATCACAAAATAGGTACAGCAATATATTATCCCTTGCCTTTGCATTTGCAAAAGTGTTTTTCTTCATACGGCTACAAAGAAGGAGATTTCCCTGTTTCTGAAAAATTATCGAAAACAACACTTGCTTTACCTATTTTCCCTGAGCTAACCAATACTGAAATTGAAGAAGTTGTTCACAGAATAAGCGAGGTGTTATAGAATGGATAGTACACAAAACGAACAACTTTTGCAAACTCTTGAAAATTTTGTAAGAAGGTACCTACGGGTAAAGGATACGATAAAAGAACTCAACAAAGAAAAGAAAGACCTTGAAGATGCCATCATTCAGATGGTTGAGGGTACGGATATAGACCATATAATAGTTGATGGCACAGTTGTTGAATTTGAAAGTAAAACAAAGATAAAGCTAAAATAAGGCCCAAATACCTTAGAGTGGGTGACAAAACCTTATTCGTGGGGGGAGTGAAAACATATGGATAAGTATTTTGGAATTTCCCAAGCAGGTTCCACAGTACGTCGCGAGATAGTCGCCGGTGTAACAACGTTTCTCACGATGGCTTACATTGTGTTTGTTAACCCTTCAATCCTTGTTCAAGCGGTTCCCGGAATTTTCGATCAGGCTGGAAAAATCGTTGATCAAGGGCTTTACAACACATATTACGGTTCTTTTATGGTTGCAACCATAGTTGGTGGTGCAGTGGCAACACTAATAATGGGACTATATGCAAATTACCCATTTGCGCTCGCACCTGGTATGGGACTCAACGCTTATTTCACATACACTGTTTGTTTAAAACTCGGTATCCCATGGCAACTGGCACTTACAGCTGTGTTCATAGAAGGTATCATATTCGTACTGTTAACTATTACGGGTGCAAGAAGCTTTGTTGCGAGGGCTGTACCACAACCAGTTAAGGCGGCAACAGGTGCAGGTATAGGTCTTTTCATAGCCTTAATAGGTTTGAAAAATGCGGGTGTAGTAATACCAGATCCGATAACAGCTGTAACTCTCGGACATTTAAATAAACCCGATACGTTACTTGCCATCGTAGGATTTTTCATAACTGTCGTGTTGTTCGCACTACAAGTTCCTGGTTCGATATTACTTGGCATCATCTTAACGACAATTATAGGCGCTATGCCGATATTCAACGTCACACATTATCAAGGTATAATAGGTAAGATTCCAGATATATCTCCAACCTTTTTCCAACTAAAATTCGACCCTCAAACACTTCTTTCCGGTACATTCTGGGTTGTTGTTGGAACGTTCTTTTTTGTTGATTTCTTCGATACACTTGGTACGTTAACCGGACTTGCTGAAGGTACAGGTTTTACAAAGAAAAACGGTGAAATAGAAAGAGCTACAAAAGCATATTTGTCAGATGCAATAGGTACAGTAGCCGGTGCACTTTTTGGAACGTCAACAGTTACAACCTACATTGAAAGTAGCACAGGTATAGCCGTAGGTGGTAGAACAGGTTTAACAGCTGTGGTAGTTGCACTTTTAATGCTTGCTATGTTGTTTTTCTCTCCTCTTGCGCTTACAATTCCCGCAGCCGCAACTGCACCTGCATTGATTTTCGTTGGCGTGTTGATGATTAAAAGCCTGATGTCGATAAAATGGGATGATGTTACTGACGCAGTCCCTGCCTTTGTTACTTTGACTATGATTCCATTTACCTATTCAATCGCGAATGGTATTGCACTTGGAATAATTACCTATCCGATTGTAAAAACTTTATCTGGCAAGAGAAAAGAAGTACATTGGTTCACCTGGATGCTCGCTATCTTGTTCATTGCTTATCTGACTTTCTTTAGAGAATAACCACAAAATAAAAAAAGCCCGGTTCCGGGCTTTTTTTATTTTATACACCAATACGATTAAGTTTACATATATTTACATTAGATGTATCTATAGTAAAATATAGTTGTGAGCTGTCAAAAGTTGATTTGAAAGGAGGTTCTTACATGGTAAGTTTAGACAAGTTTGTGGAAGAAAAGATTGCACCTGTTTATCAGAAAAAGATTTTGCTTGTAACCTCGTTAATGTGGATGTTTGATGCTGCCGGTGTTCTTGTTTTGTCTTTTACATTGCCGACTATATCTAAAATCTGGCAACTGGACATCAAAACTTCCGCAAATATAATCAGCTCAACTTTTGTGGGAATGCTTATAGGTGCTTTAAGTGTTGGTACGATTTCGGATATTTTTGGACGAAAATTATCAAACATTATATATTTCATTTTCACAGTGTTATTTACAGCACTGCTTGGGGTTACTAACCATTCAGATATGTTCATTATTTTCCGTACATTAGCTGGAATAGGTTATGGAGGTTTGATGCCCTCGGTAAATGCTTATTTAGCTGAGTTCACAGGAAAGGGATTAAGGGGTGCGTACCTTGTGTTGTTGGAAGCAAGTTGGGCAATAGGAAGTATTATAATAGGTATCGTATCTGTTTTGACTGTGAACTTAGATTGGCGAATTAGCTTTCTGGTGTTCTTAAGCGGAATGGTATTATTACCAATACTCTTCAGATTGCCTGAATCACCCAAGTTTACATTTAAGAAGTACGGTAAGAAACGCTTGACAGAAATGTTTGGGACAAATTTTGATGAAGAAATAGAGTATATTAACGATGCGAACACAAAAATAGTAGACATATTGAAAGGAAAATACTTGAAAAGAACAGTTATGATATGGTTTCAGTGGTTTAACGTGAGTTTTGTTTATTATGTTTTATTTTCATGGGCTCCGAAAATATTTGCTCAAAAAGGTTTGGATTCGACAAAATCTCTGTGGTTTACATTTTTTATGCTTGTTGCGCAACTTCCTGGTTATTTATCAGCAGCGTATTTTATTGAAAGACTCGGCAGAAAGAAATCATTATTTATCTACACACTTGGAACATCGATAACAGCTATATTGTGGGCGTTTGTTTCATCTACACTTCAACTTATAACTGTAGCTATATTACTTTCGTTTTTTGTACTTGGAGTTTGGGGACTCGTGTACGCTTATACACCCGAACTTTATCCTACCAGTATGAGAGGAACTGGAAATGGAATGGCAGGGGTGATAGCAAGGATTGCCGGAATATTAGCACCACAATATGGTGGATACATGTTAACTAATAATAAAACACTATTTGAGATCTTCTTATATTTGGCTTTGCTTTCACTGATTAGTGCACTTGTTGTGTTGTTTTACGGTGTTGAAACTAAAGGTAGTGATATATTCTAAGAATTCTTATTAAGAATCTTAATAATGGTATGGTAAAATGAAAAAGTGATATCCTAAACAACCTGCTGATTCGCACTTTTACACACATATCACTGCTTAAAGGTTTTGCTCTTAAGATGTTTTGCTTAGGTAGCTAAGTACTGCATTATTGCAAGAGGGGGGATATGGGATGAACATGGCGATCAAAAGAGGCATCAGTTTCAAAAATTTATTATTGCTTGGCTTTGGTTTTTTTGGTATTAGCCTTGTTTGGCCACTTTACAATGCATACGTTCCCATATTTTTAAAAGATTTCAACCTTTCGTCGGCAACTATTGGTTTTGTTATGACAATTGATAACATATTTGCGATTTTCATGTTACCACTTGTAGGCACTCTAAGTGATCAGACAAGGACGCGTCTTGGTAGGAGAATGCCTTACATCCTTGTTGGCGCCCCGCTGGCTGCTGTAACGTTTGGACTCATTCCAACAACACGTGCAATACATTTATTGTGGCTTATGATGTTGAATATAATATTTATGAATTTCTTTATGGCGCTCTTCAGATCCCCAGTAATTGCCTTGATGCCAGATATAACTCCATCAGAATACAGAAGCCAAGCAAACGGTGTTATTAATTTCATGGGCGGTGTGGGGGCACTTCTTGCATTTTTTGCAGGCAAACCTTTGTATGATATAAACTATGCGCTCCCTTTTCTAATAGGAGGAGTTATTCTGCTCGTATCTCAGTTACTTGTGGTGATTTTTATAAAAGAAGATAAGAAATATAAAACAAAAGAGAATGTAAGACTTAAATTCAACGACGTTTACGAGAAGAGTTTCAACGAACTTAAAGAAAATCTGAAAGACGTATTCTATTCTAAAGAAAAAAGCTTGCTTTTCATGCTTGTTTCGATATTACTTTGGTTTATAGGTTACAACGCACTCGAAACTTTCTTTACAAGCTATGTAAAATTCAATCTCGGGATAAAAGAAAGTACAGGGGCACTTGTGCTTGGGTTTTTCTCATTGACATTTATGATTTTTGCAATACCAGCTGGATTTATAGGTGCAAAACTTGGAAGAAAGAAGGCAATGAGCATCGGGCTGGTGGTAGTCCTTAGCGTATTAATAGCTGCACTTCTCATAAGTGTTACCTTAAGTGATACTCGGTTAATAGTTAATTTGTACTTTCTTATCTTTGCACTCGGTGGCATTGGATGGGCTTTGGTAAATGTTAACTCTCTACCAACGATAGTTGACATGACGGTAGAAGAAAAGGTGGGAGGTTACACAGGCTTGTATTATTTCTTTTCAATGGCAGCAAACATAATCGCCCCACCACTTGCTGGATTGTTTATCGATAAGATGGGATACAAAACGCTGTTTGCCTTTGCTATAACGTTTTTACTTCTTTCACTTATCACTATCCAATTTGTGAAACGTGGAGATGTGAAGGGTTGAGTTAATTCAAAAAGATTTGTTCAATTATCTTTCCATCAATTACTTTTAGAAGTTCACCATTTTTCATTGGAACGTAACTGTTGTCAAGTGGTTCGGAAAACACCACAAAGTTTTCTTCATCATTGTGATAGTGCAAAGTGTAGTAGCTACTTAAATTTTGATCAGAATAAAGACAGCAAATGTACAGTGCCATTTCAACCTCGTCGATCATTAAAAAGTTAAGACCACTGTATTTATTATTTTGGGCATATTTTCCTATGTTCTCAGCAAGTTCGTAAACATTTCTGAAACGTGATATAAATTCAAAGTATTCGTACGTGTCACTGTCATAGATATTTAGTCTTCTAGCAGTCTTTACAGTCCCATTGTGAGCAAAGTATCTCCCATCAATATGAAAAGGATGGAGTTGAAGACCTGTTTTTGGTATACCAGATGATGCTAACCTTGCGTGAACTATACCTAAACTGTAAAGACCCATGCCAAACAAATCGATTCTTGGATCTTCGTATATGGGCACGATGGATTTATAAATTATCTTCTCTTTCCTGTTTAAAGCAACTATTCCCCAACCATCTTCGTGTGGTGATTCTAAACCATAGCGAGCCATACGCTTTGTAAAATCCAGTATTTGAGATATGCCAAAATCATTTTTTGAACTGAAACCAGCCATTCTACACATATAAGTTCACCCCTTTGTTGCAGTTTTCCAGGTATTTGTGTTATAATATATTGTAACATCATAATATAAAATACTCAACAAATTTACAGAATTGGAGGGGTGGTTATGAAGAGTTTTATAATGAACATATGGCTCTCAACATGGCGCAGACTTTACGGTGAATCGGTGGTAAACTCCTTAGTCGATGAATTTAAGCTTGATACTTCCAAATTGTTAATCCCAACAAATGATATACCTGATGATTTGGTAGTGAATTTTTCGAAAAAGCTAGCCCAAAGAACAGGTAGAACATACGAACAACTCTGGGAGGAGACAGGTTATAACAACATAAAAGCCTTCCACTCTGCATACCCAAGTTATTTCAAAAAAGAAGGTTGCATGTCATTTTTGAGTGCAATGGACAGTGTTCACAGGGCCTTAACTCGTAGAATCACAGGTTCCAAACCACCGCGCATCAAATTCACATATGTGGACGAGAAGACAGCAATCGTAAGATACGAATCTTCAAGAGATTTTAGACATTACTTTTTGGGATTACTAAAAGGAGCTGCAGACTTCTTCAATGATCCCCTTACAGTCGAGATAATTGATCAAGGTTTTAGTGCTTCGGGTTCATTCTTGGAGATCAAAATTAAGTCCACCAAACCTTATGGTAAATTAGTAACACTGAAACTCTTTAAAGCATTTTCATTGGGGCTTCTAAAGTCGATGTTCAGTACTTATATAGTTGTCTTCCCAGTCATTACTTTTACACTCTCTTGGCTTTTTACAACTCTCGTTGGACCACTTTTTGGTTCTTTACTTACAGGTGGTTTTATCTTAGCAGGTGTATATTTTGGTCTGTTTGATTTTAAAAAAGGTATGGACAGTGCAAAAGAAATTGCGGAAATTTACAAGAACAAGGACTTTAACAACTTAGTTCTCATAAAAGGTGAGAAGACTTTTGAGGAACTTTCGAAAGAGAATGCGGAAGCTGTCTTTGTCTTGAGAGAGTTTTTAATAGGCTTGCAAGGTGATACAGAAGAAATCATGGCTTTTGCAAAAAAAACACTTGACTCAGCTAATGTTGTTCAAGAACAGATAGATACTATGAAAGAACTATCTTCTCAAGTTGCACAGACGGCCGTTCAAATAAGTAACGATGCAGAAAAAATCTCTGAAGCAGTAGCCTCGAATGTTGATACGATTTCAAAAACCATAGGACAGCAAAATCAGATAATACATGATTTAAACGTTGCAGTTGAGAAAATTATATCAGCTGCAAAGAGCGTTGAAAATTCTGCTTCAGGAATGAGTGTCATGAGCAGTGAGTTTGAAAACATTGCATCCGAAAGTGAAAAACTGAGAGGTCAAGCAAGTGCTATAATGGATATAGCTAACACTGTAATGAGCATTGCGGAACAAACCAATCTATTGGCCTTGAACGCGGCTATAGAAGCAGCAAGAAGTGGAGAAGCTGGTAGGGGTTTTGCAGTGGTGGCGGATGAAATAAGAAAATTGGCAGAAGAAAGCAAAGCATCGGCAGTTAAAATAGCACAGTTTTTGGGAAGTATCTCAGCAGGAATAGACAAATTGAGCAACAGTGTTATAAAAGGTTATGAAGAATTGAAAAGTCAATCAAAGAGCCTTTCAGAGAGTGCAACAAAAAGCAAGGAGTCAAGCGAGATTATATCGCAGATAACCAACCAGCTCAACAACCTTGTGAATACATTAAACTCGGAAACGCACAAACTTGAAAGCATAACAACGAGTATACAGAATTTACTTGCAATTTCAGAAGAAAGTTCGGCTACAGCAGAAGAAATAAGCGCATCTATTCAAAAGTTCTTAGATGAGCTAAACATGGTATTCTCGAACGTTAAGCAAACTATTAGCCTGCTCAATACAATTCAAGAGAATTTTAAAGAAGTAAAAATATAACACTTGAAAAAATCTAAAAAAAATGATATTATATAACGTGATTTTAAATGACGAAAAATCTTTAAGGAGAGGTGACGTACATTGAAAAAGGGTATACACCCAGAGATGAGGCTTTTAAATGTGAAGTGTGCGTGTGGCGCGGAACACAAGATATGGACAACAAAAGAACAGCTTAAAGTTGATGTTTGTTCAAATTGCCATCCACTTTACAAAGGAAGTGGAGGTGTTGGACTAATAGTAGATTCTGAAGGACGTGTCCAAAAATTCAAGAAGAAATTTGAAGGTAAGTACTGATGCTTGAGTATTTTCCAATCTAACTTTTCAGGAGGGTTATATTTTATGGAAGTTGGTCAGGTAGTAAAGGGAAAAGTAGTAGAAGTACTCAAATTCGGAGCAAACGTCGAATTAGAAAACGGTGAAAAAGGATTTATCCATATTTCTAAGATTTCAAATCAGTATGTTCAAAAAGTTGAGGATTATCTCAAGGTAGGTCAAGAAGTTGAAGCAAAGGTAATTGGCAAGGGTAGAGATGGTAAATGGGAACTCTCGCTTAAGGAAGAAACAAAAGAAAGTGAATCAGTAGAGAGCAAAAAAGAAGATTTCGAGAAAAAGCTTGCAAAGTTTTTAAAAGATAGTCAAAAAACGTATTCTGAGTACAAGAAAAGGCTAGATAAAAAACAGGGCGTAACAAAGAGAAGATAAATCTAACGCGCTAAAATAAAAAGGGGTGTTTAAACACCCCTTGTTTGTTTAAGTTACAAATATTAATTTGCACTTGCATTTCTCAAATTTAAAAAAACAATGGACGCAGCTACTTCGATAATTACGGAGACCAAAATTAAAATTGTGAGATTAATAGTATAAAGTACACCAAGTACTGCGCTGCCAACAAACCAAGCAACTCCAAATACAGCGTTGAAAAAGCCGTAAGCAGTAGCTCTTTTTTCTCGGGCAACAAGTTTAGCAACGGCAGCTTTCATTATAGATTCTTGCGCACCCATCCCAATTCCCCACAATACGGCACCGATCATAATTCCGTATGTCGTATTACCAAACGCAAATAATGAGTAAAAAGAAGAAATAAACGTTGAAACTGCAAGTGTTACCAATCCAATTTTATCGAACATTCTACCAAATAAAAGAGCTGAAAAAGCATCCACCAACATAGCAATCATATAAGCAACCGGAATCATCGCAGGAGTAAGTAACCTGGCTTTTTGAGCATGAAAGCCAATCAACGCAAAGTCGGAGAAACCAAAGGCTATCAAAGAAATACCAAGCAAGTACAGATAAAAACTCTTGTTCAGCTTTATATCTGTGACTTGCTCAGTCTTTTTCTCCATCTTTTCTGGATTAGGTACAAGTATTCGTGCGACAATTATTATACCTATAGTTATAAGTGCTGGAAAAGCTAAGAAAGAAAATGCTCTTCTGTATGCCTCGATAGTCTCGAGTTTTACATTTGCTGCAATTGTCAAACTCATTACAAGAGGTCCTATAGTAGCACCTATCTGGTCCATGAATTCTTCTATTGCAAAACCGGTTCCATAACCAACCTGACTACTTGCAAAAGACGTTATTGTATCTTTTGCTGGTTTTCTCATAGCCTTTCCAATTCTTTCAAAGATAACCAACAACGCAGCCATTGCCCAGTTTTTGGTTAATGCAAGGGTAGGTATAACAAACAAGTTCAAAGAATAGCCAACTATCGCAAAAAGCCAATATTTTTTTGTTTTGTCAACAAGCTTCCCGGTTACGAATCTTAAAACATATCCAAGAAATTCTCCAAAACCCGCCACCGCACTTACAATTACTGCTGAAGCACCAAGCAAACCAAGATATGGTCCAACTAAACTCCTTGCCCCTTCATAGGTAATATCACTAAAGAGGCTTACTAATCCCATAAGAACAATAAAATAGAATGCTTTTTTCTTAACACCATCCAATTTGCGTTCTCTCCTTCCTGGTAATTACTCAGCTAAACTTTTTTCTTTCAAAATAACTTTGAGCAAAAAATCCTCAACGCTTTTAAGTAGATTTCTTCTCGGAATAGCATCAACAGACGAGACTATCTCTGTTGCCGTGGAAGGTTCAACGTCGTTTAAGACATTCTCTGCTCTACCCTTTTCAAAGATCTTCTCAAACTTTTGTAAAAATATTTCATACCGTTTTTTTGCGTTTGAAAGATTATTCTGACTTTCTAAAACATTCATTCTCTCTCTTGCTATCAATTTACTCAGCTCTTCTTTGTTCATGGCAAATTCAACATATTTTTTTATTAATTTCTTAATAATCTTTACTACGCTTCCTTCGTTTTCAACCTCGCTGAACACATCATTTTCCAATTCATCAATAACCTTCATCCATATCTCTTCAAAAAGCACTTCTTTGCTTGGAAAATAATAGTAAATAAGCGACTTGCGCACGCCTGAGGCCTGCGCAATATCCTCCATGCTAACTCCTTCAAATCCCTTTTCCGAAAAAAGCTTCCTTGCTGCTTCAATAATCTTTTCCTTGGTTTTATTTTCTCTTTTTTCCGTCAAGTTAAGCGCCCCCTACATTCTAAACTCAAGAGCATGGGAGCATCAAACATTCAGCTTTTTATCAACCTTTAGAGCCTCTTCCTTGTTGGCATACCTCTTCATTCTTGTTTCATAATTGTATATCCCTCTGTTAACAGGATATCTTTCGACATAGCCATATTCATACCAAAGCTTATCAGCATATTTGCTCCATTCTGCTGCAAGTTTGTCCAGTTCAGGAGCAAGTTCTGTCACAGTTTTTTCAGAACCTTCATGTTGTGGTATAGCGTTGAAGTTCTTTACCATCGCTCTAAAAACTTTTG
The DNA here is from genome assembly GCA_026419195.1 of Fervidobacterium sp. Lineage (NCBI taxonomy): Bacteria > Thermotogati > Thermotogota > Thermotogae > Thermotogales > Fervidobacteriaceae > Fervidobacterium > Fervidobacterium sp. The sequence continues at coordinate 109,030 of JANZZV010000001.1, read as the reverse complement.
GATTATCTATTATTGGACATGGTCTGAAAAGGTTATTAGAAAATGGTATTGCCTTTTTGTAAGCTTCAAAGAACGGTGACTTGAATATTTCAAGCAAAGTCTTTTCTCTTATACTATCGACCGCAAATTGCTGGAAGACACAAGGTTCAACGTAACCTTTTGCGTTAACATGGAAATACTTTGCACCTGCAGATAAACAACCATGTGTCAAGAAACCATGGTTCCAAAAATCTGCAACGAACGCAAATCTTCCACTGAGTCGCATCTCATCTGTTTTGAAAAACCTTTCATATCTCTGTTGCGGAGTTGGAACAAGATCCATTACTGGGTCTTGCCCAACTGGCATGAACTGGTAAATCCATACATAGGCTACCCCGTTTTGCTCCAGGAAATCCCAGAACTCATCTTTCATAATAACATCATGGTTCACACGCGTTGCAGTTACACTTGCGCCAAATGGTACACCGTATTTTCTTAATCTTTCCCACGTATTTTGTATAGCTTTAAAAACTCCCTTACCTCTTCTCCAATCAGTCTCCGACTCAAACCCCTCAACAGATATGGATATAGTAACGTTTCCAAGTTCGGACAACTTTTTGGCTTTTTCCTCGTTTATAAGAATACCGTTAGAATATACCATAAAATAATGCTCATTAAACTCTTCAAATATTTCCATTAGATGTGGCCAGTAGAATGGCTCTCCACCAGTGATAACCCAGAAATAAATACCAAGCTGTTCACCTTGCTTAAGAACACTTCTCACTTCATCTTTTGTAAGCTCATATTTTCTACCATACAAACCTGCGTAACATCCAACACAGTTCAAGTTACACGCGTATGTAGGACTGATAACACCAAGTTTGGGCAAAACAACCTTGTGTTCATGCATCAACTTTTGTCTGAGAGGCTCACCTATAGCAAATTCGTTAATAATCAAATTGTTTATGATCTTCTCAACCGACTGTGGAGAAGCCTTTTGAAATATATCTATCCACTTCTTAATCATGGGATGCTCTTCTTGCGCCATCAAACCAAGCTTTTTCAAACCACTTTTTGCAGGTTCCTTACTCAACGCAGCAACCGTAAACAGAAGTTTTGAAAATGTTTGTACATCTGCTTTCCTGATAACAGAAGCGATTAACTTTCCTGCTTGATGATACACCATACCCTTCAATCCACCCACAACCATGATATCCCTCCTTTTAAACTACAATTTATTAAATACATCTTTCAAGTAGAAGAATTTTATTGACCGTTCAGTCAAATTTTACACTCGTTTTTAAGAAATGGTTTTACATGTAAGTAAATTTTCGGTAACGTTTTAGGCATAACTTTATTTTTCTAAGATTTGTGACTATAATTATAGTCAAGGAGGATTAAGCATGAGACAAAAGGTTGAGTTCTATTCCTTAGCTGATGCAAAGGCTAAATTCTCAAAAGTAATCGAGGATTCTGAAGGAATAGACATAGTAATAACAAAGAATGGAAGACCTGTATCTGTTATTATCAATTACGATAAATACAACAAAATATTGGATTTCATTGACAAGGTTTGGGAACTTTATTTGCTAGATGTTGGTGATCCTTCACTTTTTAAGGAACTGAATGTAGATAATCTTTTTAAGAACATCTCAGACAACAGTTCAGAGGAGGAGGTTTAAAAATATGGCACAGGTTATACTCGAACATGTATGGAAGATATATGAAGGAAAGGTTGAAGCAGTCAAAGATGCTAATTTTACCGTTGAAGACAAGGAATTTGTTGTTTTACTCGGGCCATCAGGCTGTGGAAAGACAACAACGTTGAGAATGATAGCGGGACTTGAAGAGATAACAAAAGGTGAGATAAAGATTGATGGAAGGGTTGTCAACGATGTTGAACCAAAAGATAGGGATATAGCCTTTGTGTTTCAGAATTACGCACTTTATCCACACATGAGCGTTTATGAAAATATGGCATTCGGATTGAAACTTAGAAAAGTTCCAAAGGACGAGATTGAAAAAAGGGTTAGGGAAGCAGCAAAAATACTTGAGATTGAACATCTTCTTGACAGAAAACCCAGACAACTTTCGGGTGGACAAAGGCAAAGGGTTGCTGTTGGTAGAGCGATAGTTAGACATCCAAAAGTGTTCCTTTTCGACGAACCACTTTCAAACCTTGATGCAAAATTACGTGTTCAAATGAGGTCAGAGCTAAAAAAGCTTCATTCAAGGCTTGAGGCAACAATTGTGTACGTTACACACGACCAAGTTGAGGCAATGACTATGGCTGATAAAATTGTTATTATGAAAGATGGAGTTATTCAACAAATAGGTAGTCCTTACGAAGTTTACAATAGACCTGCAAATATATTTGTTGCTGGATTTATAGGTAGTCCTTCGATGAACTTCATCAATGCAAAGATCATACGAGGTGAAGGAGGACTGTGGATTAAAACAAGTGGCTTGAAACTCAAGGTACCTGCTGAATACGAAGATAAACTTTCGAAACACATAGATAAGGATGTAATTTTTGGTATAAGACCCGAAAATATATACGACAAAATGTTTGCCATTGCACCAAAACCAGAAAATACAGCAGAAGTTACTGTCGACGTAGTTGAACCACTTGGTAGCGAAACTTTACTCCATGTCATTGCCGGAGACGATAGACTTGTAGCAAGAGTTAACGCGAAAAGCCAGGCAAAGGAAGGTCAAAAAATCGACTTGGTGTTTGATATGACAACCATGCACGTATTCGATAAAGAAACTGAAAAAGAGCTTCTGCACTGGTAAGTTTAGCCAAAACTAAATTTTTCAAAATTTCAGCCCCGTAGTGCAAGCGGGGCGTTGTTGTTAGTAGGGGGGATAAAATTGCCGAATCTTTATTTTTGTATACCAAAAGATGATGCTGTTTACCTAGATGAACACGAAGTTATGCACATGAAGGTAATGCGAATCAAGGAAGGGGAAATAATAGAGGCAACTGATGGAAATGGTGGAAGATACAAAATAGTTGTTAAGGCAATAGGTAAAACAGAAGCTTATGGGAGTGTCATAAATTACGAATTCATACCTCCCATCGATGGTAGGTTGGTTTTATTTGCTCCATCTGGACGTTGGGAAAGGTTAAGATGGACAATAGAAAAGGCTGTTGAATTAGGAGTTGATGAGATTTACGTCTTCAACAACGAACATGCATCACGCTATTATAACGATAAACAAGAAAAACTTGAACTTGTTGTTAGAGAGGCTGCTAAACAATGTGTTAGATACCACTTTCCATCTATAAGAGCCATAGAATTTTTGGATATTTTTTCTATAGCCCCAGAGAGTACTTACATACTTGACTTCAAAGGTAGAAAAATACCCAAGCGTATCTCCAAAAGCGTGGGTGTTATAGCCGGTCCGGAAGGTGGGTTTTCTAAAAAAGAACTTAAGTTGCTAAAGGAGAAATTCAAGAGTGTTTGCCTTGGTAAAAAGATATTACGCTTTGAAACAGCCGTTGTATTATCAACAGGTATATTTGCTATGAAACTAAGAAAGATTTGAATAATACAATTTGAAATGTCTTTTTAAGAAATCTACCGTTTGAGCTCCCTTTAAGTGCGCAATTTCGTACTGCAACTGTGCTTCTTTGTAACTTTCAAAATCTGCCTTGATGTTTCGGGGCAGATTTTTTCTTATTCTCTTAACAATTTCATCGTATGTCTTCTTATCCACTATTTTTTTATTTTCAAATGGAGTTTTTGGCTTAGGAACGAGCGGATTAATACTTAACGTGATTTGTTTATATCCAAGTCTTTGAACTTCTTGCAAAAATTCAAAAAACTCAATGTAATCACTTTCATCTTCTCCAAGCCCAACAATGTAATACAACTTCACGCTTTCAAAACCTACTTCAATTCCTATCCTAAGAGCGTTAAGAATACTTTCGGTGTTCATATCTTTAAGCATCGCGTCCCTAAGTTTCTGGGATATACCTTCCGGAGCTAAGGTAAAAGATTGTTGATTTGATTTCCTTAGTAAGTACGCCAAATTTTTGTCTAATTTATCAGCCCTCAGAGATGAAACTGAGAATTTTATATCTTTGTTTTTGATGTATTCAAGCAAATTCGAAAGATAAGGGTAATCGGTAATTGTTGCACTTATGAACCCAAACTCTTTCTCACGGTATTTTTCAATTATGTGTTTTACTTCGTCTATGTCAGCGAATTTAACTGGCTTTTTTGTATAACCTGTTACGCAAAAAGCACATCTCCATATGCAACCTCTGCCTATTTCGATCAACAATTTGTTCGGAAAAGTAGAGTAAGGTGTTATATAATGAGAATGGGGCACGGGTGATAATGTTCCATTGCATTTTCTGTAATGGGTCTTTTTGTATTTCAACGAATAAATACCATCTATTCTTCTAAAAGGTTCAGGATTTTTTGTTCTTATATACTCCAAAATGGCATCTGCAAATTGTTTAACTTCGGACTCCAGATCTCCAATGAATACAAAATCTGCGATTTCTTCTAAAAGATGATGGTTAAAAAACGTAACTGGTCCACCAATTATAATCAGTGGATGATGATGGGTACGTTCCGTTGATTTGAGTGGGATATTTTTTTTGACAAGCATATCAGCTATATTTATTAGGTTGTTTTCAAACTGGATTGTAAACATCCAAATTGGGTATTCATCGATTGGTGCTTGCTTTTCAAGAGAGTAAAATTTACGAAACCAATTTTCGTAAAAAAATCTGTGTATACTTACTTTATTTAGCGATAACAGCCGCTGTATCCAGCTCCAAGCTAAACTACTGCTGGCAATTTTATAGTTGTCTGGGAAAATAAAGGCAACCTCCGGGAGGTTGCCTGTTACGTTTTCAAGTTCTATCTCTGAATCTCTCAATTTTTTCACATACTGAAACTCATTAAACAATGTCTCATTTGCTGGTCTTCTCACTAAACGCATCCTCCAAATGTAGATAGTGTGAACTAGAAGCGCTCGATAGCCTTTCTTTTTAAATAATTTCTTGAAACAACCGCCCTCTTAATAGAAGCTTCTGCAACCTTTTCATTCTCCCTCATTACGATTGCTTTGAACGTAATAACGTTTTCACTGACCTCAGAAACTCTGATACCAACTATTAGTCTTTCACCAACAACTACCGGTTTGAGATGTGAAAGTTCACTGTAAACGACTACCGATATCTCATCCTCGCCGAGAAAAGAATTCAGGAACTCGCCAGTAACATAATTTATTTCTCTCAGTAGTCCCGAAGTAGAAACTAAATGTAAATTAGCCATCTCTTCATCTTCATCCCAGACTGTTGATTCATCAGGCAGTACCTCAATAGACTTGTTGAGTCCAACGAGCTTTTCAAGATTTTCACCCACAATGTCTCCCCCCAACAATTTTAAAAGGTTATTTAAACACTAAGCTTGTTGAGCTTTAATGTTTAACCCTTCATCATTTCCGTTCAGCATTGCTCTTAATTCTTCTCCACTCATTACTTCTCGTTCAAGCAAAACAGACACTATCTGTTCCATCTTGTCTTTGTTTTTAATCAATATTTCCTTCGCTCTGTCGTAACATGACTTTACAATGTACTGAATTTCATGGTCTATCATCTTTGCGACTTCTTCACTATAATTTCTTATTCTTGTAAGTTCTTTTCCAAGGAAAACTTCCTGTTCAGTCTTACCCCAAGCAAGTGGTCCAAAGTTCTCACTCATTCCATACTCACATACCATTTTTCTTGCAATTTCTGTTGCCCTTTCAATATCGTTTGCTGCTCCACTTGTAAAATCACCAAACACCAATTCCTCAGCTGCCCTTCCGCCAAGAAGCGTGGTTATAGTATCCAGCAGCTCGTTTTTGCTTACCAAATACTTGTCCTCCGCTGGTAAATGCAATGTATACCCAAGAGCAGCATAGCCTCGTGGTGTTATAGATATTCTGTGAACTGGATCTGAATTCGGTAATGAAGAACTGATTATAGCATGTCCAACTTCATGATATGCCACTATTTTCTTTTGTTTTTCAGAAATAACTCGCGATTTCCTTGCAGGCCCTGCTATAACTCTATCAATGGCTTCTTCAAAGTCGTTCATCTTTATAACGTTTCGACCATCTCTCGCTGCAAGTAACGCAGCTTCATTAACTAAATTCTCAAGATCAGCACCAACAAAACCTGTCGTTCTTTTAGCTAAAACAGACACGTCAACGTCTCTATCAATCGGTTTGTTTCGCAGATGTATTTTAAGTATCGCTTCTCTTCCTTTTACATCCGGTGGATCTACAACAACCTTTTTGTCGAATCTGCCAGGCCTTAAAAGGGCAGGGTCGAGTATGTCGGGTCTGTTTGTTGCTGCCATTACTACTATGCCTTGATTTATATCAAATCCGTCCATTTCCACAAGCAATTGGTTTAGTGTCTGTTCTCTTTCGTCATGCCCACCACCAAGTCCTGCACCCCTATGCCTTCCAACAGCGTCGATTTCATCTATAAACACTATACAAGGCGCACTTGATTTAGCTTGTTCAAATAGATCTCTCACCCTTGCTGCACCAACACCAACGAAAAGTTCAACAAAATCTGAACCACTGATGTGAAAAAACGGTACATTTGCCTCGCCTGCAACGGCACGTGCAAGCAAGGTCTTACCTGTACCCGGAGGTCCAACAAGTAATATACCTTTCGGCATTCGTGCACCAAGCTTAGCAAACTTACCCGGACTTTTAAGAAATTCAACGGTCTCTTTCAGCTCTTCTATTGCTTCATCTACACCTGCTACGTCTTTGAATGTAACTTTTATCTTATTTGGATTAACTCTTTCAGCTCTACTTTTTGTAAACGTGAACGCTTGGTTATTGCCTCTCCCAAGACCACGAATTATGAAGGCAAAAAGCAACAAAGTTACCACGAATATCGCTATGTTTCCAATAATATTCACCCAAAAACTACTATCCGTAACCTTTTCACCTTGTACGATCACGCCGTATTCAACAAGTTTATTAATATTCTCGATATCGTATCTGAACCAAGGTGCATAAACAGAATAAGCTTTACCTTGCTTTGTCTTAACACTTAAATTACCGTCATCTTTTATTATAACTTCTGCGATGTCTGTTTCACCTGTACTCAGTCTCTTGACAAACTCACTGTAGCTCATATTAACTTCAATTGCAGCTTTCGAATTTACGAATCCTTCGTAGATCCAAAAGAGTGATAAAGCTATCAATATTAGAAATATGATAGAACCTATGTTACGATTCAAAATAAAAGCCTCCTTTCGTTTCTATAGTAATACCTAATGGGTTTAGATATCCTTTAGCTTCATACAAATACGGTATGTATACAACTTTACCCTCTTTAACCGATACTACCAATGGAATTAAGTGCTTCACAAACGTTGGTATCTTCTTTTCTACAAAAAATTCCTTTACCTTCTTTCCGCTTAACAACTTATCACCTTCCAACCAATTTCTTACTTCAAAACTCAGACACTTATCATTCGCTCCTTTCATTATACCACAACTTGATATTTTTAAGAAGTAATCATTAAATATTACAGTTTCTGTTACAACTTTATTCATTGGTATGTTTATTATCTTTGAATTATGTTGATATTTACCAACCTTACCCATGATGCACCAACCGCGTGACACTTCAATCCCCAAGTCTTTCCAAAATAAAACTTTGTACGAAATTTTATCTGATTGCTGAAGTTTCTTAAATCTTTCAATTTTTTCACTATCGATAGGTTTTCCAAAAAACGAGAGCGCCAACCTTCTGATTTGCTCAACTTGTAAATACTTGTCTTTGTGGAGTTTAAATACAATGTATTCGCCTATTTTCATAGAATGCTTTTCATTAAACGATTGAATAGTAGAATTAATATACTTCTCAAGCTCCCATATACCTTTGGCAAGCTTGAGGGAAGCATCTTCGACAGAAGGGTTTATTTCTTTTAATAGAGGTATTACTTTATGTCTTATGAAGTTGCGGTTGTACTTGATATCGTAATTAGACGTGTCTGTAACAAATGGTAAATCTTTGTGTCTTGCGTATTTTTCTATTTCTTCTCTTTTAAAAAACAGTAGAGGTCGTATAAATCTTCCATTAACAAGATTCATTCCAACTAACCCGTATGGACCTGTTCCTTTAACTAATCTTAATATCATGGTCTCAAGCAAATCGTTTGAATTGTGTGCGGTGGCAATGTATTTGTAACAGTAATTATCCGAAACATCGATAAGAAACCCATACCTTAAGATCCTTGCTGCTTCCTCTATCGACAATTTATGTTCTTTTGAATATTGTAACACATCTGCCTCTTCAGTAAAAAAATCTAATCCTCTGTCTCTACACAATCTTTCCACGAATTTTACTTCCTCTTGAGCTTCTTTTCTTAACTTATGATTTAACGTAGCAACACCAATTTGAAGATTAAACTCATCCCTAACTGAATCGAATAAATCGAGCATGACAACAGAATCAACACCACCAGAAACAGCAAGTAAAACTCTTGTTTTACACACGCTGTTGGTTAAAATAGAACGCAAAATACTTTTAAATCTGAACAATAAGTCTACGTTGTCCAAAAATACTCACCTTCACGTCCGCTCTTTTTGTGTTTACATTCCACCGAATTCAAACTGACCACTTTTTGGATCTATCTGGAAGAAGCGGTCCGGCATATCTGTCAAATAGAATTTGAAATATACTTTGTCTATATTTTCTAGAATATTGGCGCTTCTGTTTGAAAAGTCTATTCCAAAATTTAGTCTCCAACAATGTAGTGACTTATCCAAATTCAAGCTTAAAAAGTCAATAGTATTCTTCTCCGGATTATACGTTAGTCCTATCTTCGTTTCTGGATCAAAAGTTTTCAGTGTTGCTTCAAGCTTGTAGGTCTTCTTTCCATCCAAATTATAAGAGAGTACATATCTTTCGCTAGGTTTTTCCATAATGTAAGACAAATTCCAGTTAGGTGCGGACTCCCGAGAAGCTTGGTTGTAATTTGCTCTTATTGTCGTTTTGTAACCAAATAAATCAAGGCTTCCAGTAGCAACTGCATTTTTTATAAAATCGTTTTGTTGATATGCGGTCATGGAAAAATTACCATATTTAATTATATGAACGTACGTATCTATAGGCTTACCAGGTTGAATGGTAAACTGCAAAGTATATTCTGCATTTAAAGGTTTGTAATTTGCACTTATTGTAATGTTCTCATTCCCAAGTTTTTTATTCACGTTATCATAATTTAAAGAAATGGAATTTGTCAGTTCAACATCCCCAACTGATTGCTTAGTTCTCAGAGTAAGAGTGTCTGGAAGCAATCTATTGTTATTTAAATCAAGTGTTCTTGCACCAGAGATTGTCAGATTAGCAGAGTTAATTTCTCCGGTAAATCTGAGATTATTTTTGTTATTGGCTGAGGATTCGTCAATGAAATTATACGTCTGTTCCCATCGAGATGTTAATTTGAATGGACCTAAATTGTACATTCCGGTCAATGTGTAGTTGTCAGATGCACCTAAGAATTCTCTTTTTGTGTTTGAAACATAATTCATGATATTCTTTACTGTAAAAGTGTAATTAAAATCAACTGCAAAAGGTCCCTCTTTCCAACTCCAAGGCAGTTGATACGTATAGGTAATATTTCTATTTTCACTGTTACTGTACACATTCCCGATGAATGAAAGACTGTAACTCAACTTTTTGCTTGATAGTCCTATATTATATGAAGTTTGATAGTAAGTATTCCATGTTTTTTGCAAAGAAGTTAAATAACCGTCTGTTTGTAACCTAAACGTATTATCAACTGAATTTACTTTCAATGTGTTATCATCAAACAGTTGGAAAGAAATGTTTCTAATACCACCATTGAAATACACTATACTATCAGTTAATTTCTCATCGTACAAAACATAAGGTCTAATGTATACATTCTCATTTTGTAAATTGATACCCAACTTTTGGGAAAAGTTATTTTCACCGTAATAATTTCCTTCTACATAAATTGGACCATCGAACTTGTAGTAAATTGTACCTCTTGAGTATTTATAAACAAAAGGTATAAAGGAAAACTCAACGTAATCTCTTTGTTCATCATAAACGAACTTATTTGTCTTCACTTTTTTATCCGTTGCTTCGATTAGATTTCCTTTTGTTCCAATCTCAATTTTAAGCGCCCAATCGTTTACAGTAAAATTGAACGTTTGTGCAATGTTTATTGTATTACCGAAAACGAGAGAGAAAGAGTAAGGAGGAGTTCCCTCTAACGTTGTTATATATATTGGATACGGCAAGAGAGGCACGCCCAAGATAACAAGAAATGAATTTTCTGCTATAATGTATTTATTTTCCAGTACAAAGACAGTGGACGAAAGTATCATATAATGAGGTTCTTCTAAATTACATGTTGTCAGCTGCGAGCTTTGGATAATGCCTAATGATGTTTCAGCATCGTACTCTATTTGAGAACCGTAAACGTACACTGGTACTTTTTTTCCTTTGTAATCATAATTGTACACTACCTTGGCATTTACAATCAATGCTTTATTACTTTCAAATTCGTATCTGATTTTTCGTGAAATGTAGACTCTGTCTTGGTCGTAAAATTTCACGTTCCCATATGCTTCCAAAGCTTTGACGGTACCATCAACTATTGTAGCGGATGCTTCATCGCAAAGTATTTTGTATTTGTCCCAAACCAAAGAAACTTCTCCACGAAATATTACAGACTGCGTAGAGAAACGTGCCTCATTTGATTTAGCTTGAATTATCGATGAAAAACCCGTTGATGTGTTAACATATATAAAACTTGCTGAAACTACAATAAAAACAAATAGTCTAGAAAATACTTCTATCATTTTGTATGCTATAGGTGTATCTATTAAGATGTAGAGTAAAAATCCAATTGTAGCAAAAATAATGTTTGGTAACCAGGTCGCAAGTATAGGATCCATCAACCCTTCTTTTCCCATACCAGAAAGCCAAGCTCCAGAACCCTGGTACAAGACAACTATTAAGAATGTCAAAATAACGCTCCAAGACCTGCTGGTAAGACCAAACAGTAAAGAAATTGGTAAACCCAACAGAACAATTACAAGTGCACCAAGCGCATTTGCATATCGCTGATGAAGCTCAACTAATAGGTTTGCTGTGTTTATTCCCAATTTTTTGTACGTCTCAAGTTGCTCCCTCAATTCTTTTGATGTTTTATCGCGAGTTGTTTTGTAAGCTCTCAACATTTCTTCTATCTCTCCAGCAACATCGAGTTTCATCTCTTTGAACTGCATATCCAATCTTAGAAAACCAGTCTCAATCTCAACAACGTACATGGAACCATCCATAAGGAACCAACCGTCTTTTTTCTTCACAACTTTCTTTGCGGTTAATATCTGTTCATTTCCCTCTTCGTTTCTAAATAGAACAACGTCGTATAATTCTCCCTTTTGTTTGTTGTGTTCTTTTACGTAAAAATACACATCCTTTTCTAACTCAACAAGCATGTTGGTCTTTACAACATTTTCGGGTGTTTGGAATATGTACTGATTCAGTATCTGAGTGGATTTATAGTTTGAAATAGGCACCACATAGTCTCCGAGTAGCCAAGAGAAAAACCCCAAGACAACTGCTAAAATTACAAACGGTGTTACAAGTCTTTTTGCCGATATACCGTGTACTAAGAGTGCACTTATCTCGCGACTCGTGTACATTTCGCTAATAACCCAAAAAATAGCGAATAGTACACCAACAGGTATACCAAGAAAGGTAAAGTACGGTACGTTGTACATGACAAATATAAGTAGTTTGTCAATACCTACCCTGTTTCTAATAATATAATCTGATATTTGATACAGCCATTCAACACTTACAAATACGATAAAACCACCTAGTCCCATGAAAAATGGCTTTAGGGATTGTTTGATAACATATTTTGTCAACGTTCTCAAAATCCTCACTCCATGCTTGCATTATTATTTTGCCTTAAAAATTTCAATGGAGAATGGTTGGAGAAGATCGTTGTAACAAGTATGGTATTTTCCAGTCAGTATATAATATGTAACTTCGATTATCTGGACAGAAAAATCAGAAAGTTCTTCAAGAGCTTTCGATATATCCATAAGAAGTAATGCTCTTCTAACTAAACGAGGATTGTCTTGGATAATTTTTATTATATCATCGTTAAATTTTGCAAACATTCCATCTATAATTGAATCTTGTGAACATACTCCAGATGCGCCCTCCAGATTTTGATCAACGTAAATTCTCAAAGCTCTCCTAAGTATCTTTTGAGAGAAAGAGAACATTTCTGGCAACATTACACTTTGGTTTAATTCAGGTTCTCTAACAAGCTGTTTAATGTCAAAAACAATATCTTTTAGTCTCTTACCTATATCAAGAAGTATCTTTGATATGAGAGCAGATCCAAATACAAATCTAAGGTCGTAACCATTTGGGTTGCATAAACCTACGATTACTTGTGAGTAATTGAGAATTTCGAGATATTCATTATAAACATCCCAATATTCGTCCTCAACTTGCTTGGCAAGTTCAATATTTCTTTCCTTAAACGCTTCTGCTGTGATTCTAAGTAGATCTTCAACATACCAACCTTCCTTAATGATTAATTTCTTGAGCTCTTCAACATTATCTTTTGTTAACCATTTCATTTTTTCACCTTCTAAATCATTTTTGACCAAGTTAATTACATTCCATTCCCTAAGATCTTCTTACCGTATCCAATCTTATCCTTTATCGAGGTGGAGAAATCATAAGATTTTGGTCTTAGTAATACCACACTCCTTGTACACTTTCTTACGTTTATGACATCAGTTTGCTCGACAACATCACCGTCTACAATCAAGCTAGCCCTTTCGTTAACAAAAACTGATATTTTTTCGGAACTTGGTATTACTAAACTTCTTGTTGCAAGAAACTGTGGTGCAATCGGCGTTATTTCGAACGCTTCGACGTTTGGTAACATAATTGGACCACCGAGAGCAAGAGAGTAAGCAGATGAACCTGTCGGAGTACTTATAACGATACCATCAGCATGATAGTAAAATGTACCATCAGTCATCCTTACATCAAAATCAAGGATCTTTTGTCTTATATCCTTTTGAAGTACCGCATCATTGATAGCAAAATAAACACCTTTAGATGTTTCTATCCTTAACATCCATCTTTTGTCCTCGACGAAACTCCAAGTTTTAATATCTTCAATAAGTTTATCTATTTCACTAAGTAAATATCCGGAGAAAAAACCAAGCCGTCCTGCTTTTATACCTATCACAGGTGTTTTGACCTTTTTAAGTGTACGTAGAACACTACCATCTCCACCAACAACAATGGTCAAATCGACAGGAAACTTCTCCTCTTCAAATTCTAAGGTCGAATCTGTGAAATGCTTAACCTCAAAATGAGTTATCAACTTATCAAGAACAAGCTTTGCAGATTCCACATAATCTATTCTGTAAAATATGCCTATTCTAAGGTTTTCGTGCATAAGTTATCTCAGTCTCCACCCAAGTTCAATAAGTGACTGAGCAAGGAACCGATCCAAAAATATAAGCACAAGAATGGCAATTAAAGGGGTTATATCTATGTAACCAAATGGAGGTATTAACCTTCTCATAGGTCTCTCAACGATATCCGCAATTTCTCGAAGTGCTTGGTAAAACCTGAAAGAATACGCTCCTGGAATCCAACTAAGTATCGAAGCCACAATTATTACAACGATTTCAAAATTTATAGCCACTCTTAAAACATATCCTGTAGCTGAGAAGAAGTTCCCAAGTACGAACATAAGTTCATTTCCTCCTCTCACCAAATATAGCTGTACCTATTCTCAATATAGTACTACCCTCTTCAACAGCAACCCAATAATCATTACTCATTCCCATCGAAAGTTCTTTAATGGTTGGATATCTAAGTGAAAGCCTATCTCTCAATTCACGCAAAGTTTTAAAATACCCCCTTGTTTTCTCAGGTTCAATAAACGGCGCTATAGTCATCAATCCTATTATCCTTACGTTTTCAAGCATTTTAGAAAACTCCAATAAACTTTCAACATCTTCAGGTCTTACACCAGCCTTACTCTCTTCTGCTGACACATTTACCTCTATGAGCACAGATTGGACTTTTCCAATCTTTTTAGAAATTTTGTTTATTTCAACAAGTTCCTCTTCGCGATAAATCGAATGAATAATTTCTGAAACGGGAACAATGTATTTTAATTTGTTAGTTTGTATACGTCCGATATAATGCCATTCTATATCATATTCTTTCAATTCTTTTACCTTATCCCTAAGTTCTTGCGCGTAGTTTTCTCCAAATATTCTAAGACCAGCACTCAATGCCTCTCGAATCACGGAAACAGGATGTGCCTTGGTTACTGCTACTATTTTGATCTCTTCAAAGTTTCTGTTTGCCTTCTTAGCACATTCCTTCACAACATTTAACACTTTTTCGTATCTTGACTTTATCTCATTTCGCAACATCATTGAATCCATCAAACAAACCTCCTAAACGACTGTAACCAAGATACCTGTAAGCCTTCTCAGTTGCAACCCTACCCCTTGCGCTCCTGGCAATGAAACCATTTTGCAACAAAAATGGTTCATAAACTTCGGAAATGGTATCTTCAGTAACTCCAAGTGAAGCAGCTAAGGCTTTTAAACCGACAGGACCGCCATTGTAAACTTCTATAACAGTCCTCAGAAGCTTTCTGTCCATCTCATCGAGCCCGTATTCATCTACACCTAGTAAACCCATGACTTCCTCTACTATTGTTGAATCGACTTCCCAAGTTCCTTTAACAGTACTTAAATCACGCACCCTTTTCAACAATCTAATTGCAATTCGAGGTGTTCCTCTCGAACGTTTTGCAATGGACAAAGCAGCATCCTGGCTGATTGTGGTTCCTAAAACTTCAGCTGCTCTTATTATTATAAGCATTAACTCTTCTTCTGTGTAAAAGCTCATTTCGAATATCATTCCAAATCGATTACGCAATGGCGAGGTCAAAAGTCCACTGCGCGTTGTTGCACCAATCAATGTAAACGGTTGAAGTTCTACCCTTATTGAGCGAGCAGCCGGTCCTTTGCCTATCATTATATCTATCTGGTAATCTTCCATCGCTGAATAGAGGATTTCTTCAACACTTCTGTTCATCCTATGAATTTCATCTATAAAAAGTACATCACCAGCTTCCAAATTCGTCAATATAGCAGCAAGATCACCTTGCTTTTCCAATATTGGACCACTTGTGACATGTATGTTTGTACTTAACTCATTCGCTATTATACCAGCAAGCGTTGTCTTTCCAAGACCAGGTGGTCCTGCCAAAAGAATGTGATCAAGCTGCTCTCCACGAATCTTAGATGCTTGTATAGCAAGTTTTAATCTTTCTTTTATATTTTCTTGCCCGATGTATTCTGATAAAAACCTTGGTCTCAACGAATAAACATCGTAGCCTGTTTTTTCCGGCGAAACAATTCTGTCTATTCTCAAATCATTCCTTTCTTCCAACAGCTGACACCTCAGCTTTCACAGGCAAATTGATTTTCAATCCGTTTTTACCTATCAAAAAATTAACTTTAACAAAACCATCTATTAAAAATTTCTCGGATTTATTCCTAAATAATTCATTTTTTGAAAAAGAAATTGTGAAATTATTTCTATCTCTAACTTCTCCACTCCAAGAATCGATATATTTACCTGACAAATCAGTTAATCTCAACTGAGCCAGCTCAACATCGTACATCAATGACGAACTTACAACCAATCGCGCCTGACATAGCATAGTTATACCGTTAATTTTGCAACTATCAATTACCAAGCTTACCGTAGTACTGTTCACTTGCTCAAACAAGTTACGTAAATTAAGAAGTGAGAAAATAAGTAAAAATATTCCAAACGTACCTATCAGAACCAAAATCCATCTCGCCATAAAAGGTCCCTCAATCTGAAATACTCACCACTGAAAATAATTATACCACATCCTTCTGCATTTTCCAGATAAATTCAGAATTCCATTTCATAATGCAGCTTGACAAAACCAAGTGTTGTAATATAATTATACGTATAACTATTATACGTATAACTATTATTAACTTTATGAAAAGAGAGGTGTTTAATTTGAAAGGCATTGTAGATCAAAACAGTATTCTTTACAAGATGAGTGTTTTACAAAGGAAGATATTCAAGATTATTAACGAGAGTATCTCAAGAACGTATTCGATACACCCTGGGCAGATTCCAATGCTGTTTTTGATTCAAAACCATCCAGGAATAAGCCAGCGAGACATTTCAAAGCTCATGGATGTGGAACCAGGAACTGTTGCAGTAATGTTGAAGAGAATGGAAAAGAATAAACTTGTTTATCGTGAAGAAGATGTAAAAGACAGACGGATTTCACGAGTTTATCTGTCGTCAAAAGCGCAAGAAGTTTTGGAATCTGTGCATAAAACTATTAGACAAATAGAAACTTTATTGATAAGCGGGCTAACAGAATCTGAGCAAAAACAGTTGGAAGAGTTAATAGACAAACTAAGAAGAAAGATTGATGAACAATTCGAACAGAAAAAGGCAGGTGATGACGCATGTTAAGCAAGTTTATTTTTAAGTATTGGCTACTCATAGTTGTGACTATTTCTCTAGTAGCAGTTCAATCAATAATATCACTTTATCTTCCAGATTTAATGTCGGATATTGTAGACAAGGGAATTGTTAGAGGTGATGACAATTACATCTGGCGCACAGGTGGAAGGATGTTAGTTGTTTCCTTTTTGAGTGTCTTGGCAGCTGTCGTGGCGAGTTATACCTCGTCTGTAGTCAGTATGGGATTAGGTAAAGATCTGAGAAATGCGGTATTTACAAAAGTTACTTCATTTTCCTTAGAAGAAGTAGACAAATTTACTACATCGTCGTTGATAACACGTACAACAAACGATGTTATGCAAATACAACAGGCAGTTGTCATGATACTTAGAATGGTTGTAATGGCACCAATCATGGCAATTGGCGGAATTTTTATGGCTGTCCAAAAAGATGCAAAATTAACGGCTACATTGTTAATATCTGTTCCCGTAATGCTTGCTGGGCTGGGGATAATTGCAATAATCATTGCTCCTTTGTTTAAAAGTATACAAAGAAAAATAGACAAGTTGAATCTTGTTGTAAGGGAACGTGTTACTGGTATTAGAGTAATCAGGGCATTTAATAAGGAAGACAAGGAAATGGAAAGATTCAGAACAGCGAATTTTGATCTTATCAAAACATCTCTTACCGTTAATAGAATAGGTTCCTTGCTTTTTCCTTATATGATGATAATAATGAATCTGACTATTATTGCCATAATATGGTTCGGTGCCAAACAAATCGATAAAGGAATACTGCAAGTTGGTCAAATGATGGCGGTAATGCAGTATGTTATGCAAATAATGTTTTCATTTATTATGATCTCTGTTGTTTTTATCTTTCTTCCTCGAGCGAGTGTTTCATCTCAAAGAATAAAAGAGATACTTGAAACTGAACCTAAGATAAAACAAAGTACAAGTTCATTAAAATATTCAAAAACCATTGATTTACAAGGTGTTGTTGAATTTGACAATGTTACTTTTTCATATCCAGGTGCAAGTGAACCAGTTTTAAAGAATATTTCGTTTAAGGCACTACCTGGAAAAGTTACTGCAGTAGTTGGTGCAACAGGCTGTGGAAAATCTACGCTCTTGAATTTGATAGTAAGATTCTATGACCCAGTTTCTGGAAATATTAAGCTCGATGGTGTAGATATTAGAGAAATTCCTTTCGACATCTTACGTCGCCAAATAGGTTATGCCACGCAGAAAGCTATTATATTTTCAGGTAGCATTAAAGAGAATATAAGATTCGGACGCGAATGGATTACAGATGATATGATAAATCACGCAGCTGAGATTGCACAAGTTACAGAATTTTCAAGTAAATATCCTGAGGGACTGGAATACAAAATTGAACAAGGAGGCTTAAACTTATCAGGTGGGCAAAAACAAAGAATATCCATCGCAAGGGCTATAGCTGGAAGACCCAAGATTTATCTATTCGACGATACTTTTAGTGCATTAGATTTCAAAACAGATGGTAAGATTAGAAGCAAATTGTTTAAAGAAACCAAAGATGCAACCGTTATAATAGTTGCTCAAAGAGTTGCTACTATCATGAACGCTGATCAAATAATTGTTTTGAAAGATGGGGAGATCGTAGGAATTGGTACCCACGAAGATTTACTTAATGAATGCGAAACCTACAGGGAGATAGTCTATTCACAACTCTCAAAAGAAGAAACAGAATTACAAAAGTGAGGTGATAAGAGTGGAAAACAAAAACTTAGCAGACAAAGAACGCCTTCAAAGACAACAAAGATTACGACCAATGGGACCTGGAGGACCTGGGTTCGCAAGGCTCGCAGAAAAACCAAAAGATTTCAAAAAATCATTCAAAAAACTAATGAGTTATTTGAAACCATACTATATTGGAATTACATTAGTTTTTATTCTTACTATCCTTGCGACTGTTCTCACGATAAAAGCTCCAAAAATAATGGGAGAAGCAACAACGGAAATATTTAGGGTCATAATGATAAGAAAAACCCCATTTTCTGGATTTTTGAATACGAAAATGAATTTCGAAAAAATATCTTCCGTGCTTTCAACGGTAGCAATACTTTATGGAATATCTGCGTTGCTAAATTTTCTCCAAGGCTATATAATGGCAGGAATAACCCAAAAGATAGTAAGAAAAATGAGGGAAGATATAAACGAGAAACTCAAAAAGTTGCCTCTGAGTTTTTACGATCAAAGATCACATGGTGACATAATAAGTCGCGTGACAAATGACATTGATCTTATAAGTAATACTCTACAACAGAGTCTAACACAGTTTATATCGGGTGTAGTTACAATATTTGGTATTACATATATGATGATAACTATAAATGGTTTGCTAACCTTATTGACACTTGTGACACTACCTATGAGTGCTATTGCGGTCATGTTTACTGCCAAACATTCTCAAAAGTACTTCAGCGGTCAGCAAAGATTACTTGGAAAACTCACCGGACAGATAGAAGAAGTTTACAGCGGTCACTTAGTTGTTAAAGCTTATGGTCGAGAAAAGGACGAGATAGAAAAATTCGAGATGACCAATGAAGAGTTATACAAAGAGAGCAAAAAGGCACAATTCATAAGTGGAATAATTATGCCGTTGATGAACTTTATAGCAAATTTAGGGTACATTATAGTCGCTGTTGGTGGAAGTGTGTTGGTTAACAAAAAGCAGATTACCATAGGTGATGTACAGGCTTTTATACAATATTCAAGGCAATTCAACCAACCAATAATACAAATAGCCAACATAGTTAATATGATACAATCAACACTCGCTGCTTCGGAAAGAGTATTCGAGATTTTAGAAGAAAAAGAAGAAATACCAGATAAAGAAAACGCAATAGAATTGGAGAAAGTGGATGGAAACATAAGATTCGAAAATGTTAGATTTAGCTACCTTCCAGATAAGCCACTTATAGAAAACTTTAATATAGACGTTAAAAGTGGACAAATGGTTGCTATTGTAGGTCCAACTGGTGCTGGAAAAACCACCTTAGTTAACTTATTGATGAGATTTTACGAAATACAGGGTGGAAAAATAACGATCGATGGTATTGATATCAGGGATATAAAAAGATCTAATCTTAGGAGGCACTTCGGAATGGTCTTGCAAGACACTTGGCTTTTCTCTGGAACTATAAAGGAAAACATTGCCTACAGCAAAGAAGATGCTACCAATGAACAGATTGTACAAGCAGCTAAAATGGCACATGTTCACCATTTCATAATGGCTATGCCAAAAGGTTATGAAACAATTATCAGTGAAGATTCATCGAACATATCACAAGGAGAAAAGCAATTAATTACCATTGCCCGTGCTTTTTTGGCTGATCCCGACGTGCTTATATTAGATGAAGCTACAAGCAACGTGGATACGTTAACGGAAATTTACATACAAAAGGCTATGAAAGATTTATTGAAGGGTAGAACATCGTTTGTAGTTGCACACAGATTATCTACCATTAAAAACGCCGATATGATAATTGTTATCAACGAAGGAAAGATAGTAGAAGTAGGTAAGCATTCTGAGCTTCTTAGTAGAGGCGGCTTTTATGCGAATATGTATAAAAGTCAATTTCTTGGCGTTCTTGTTGAAGAATAGGTTGAAAGTCTGACTTAACATTTTTTAACTTAGTAAAACAATTTGGCACTGTCTTTTATCGGACAGTGCCATTTTAATCTATAAACTATGTTTGATCAAAAAAACAAAAAACAAAAACTTGCTATTTTTCAAAGTTTTATGATATAATAAAATTGTTAGCTAAACATTGTTAAGCTACAATTCTATCGTTTTTTATTCGGCATTTGCAAATCTTTTTTCAGAGGTGTGTTTGATGAAAAAGGAAGAATTAATGAAGGTTATTGAAGATAGGATAAGAGAATGCCAAAGTTGTCCACTTGGATTATTAAGAAAAAATGCTGTACCTGGCGAAGGTAATATATATTCACCAATCATGTTTGTCGGGGAAGGTCCTGGTGAAGAAGAAGACAACCAAGGAAGACCGTTTGTAGGCAAAGCTGGACAATTACTAACGAAGATTTTAGAATCTGTAAATATAAAGCGTGAGGAGGTATATATTACTAACGTTGTCAAATGCAGACCCCCTAATAACAGAGTACCAAATTCTATGGAAATTCAAACCTGTTCTCATTATTTAATAGCTCAAATTCAGCTTATAAATCCTCGGATGATTGTACCTCTTGGTAGTACAGCTGCTTCGTTTTTTCTTGGGAAAGAAGAGTCTATAACAAAGATTAGAGGAAAGCAAATAATATGGAAAGGTGAGATAATAATCTTTCCGATGTTTCATCCAAGTTATTTGCTCAGAAATCCGTCGAAAGAAAAAGGCAGTCCAAAAGATTTAACATGGCAAGATATTAAGAAGGTTAAGAAATATTATGATATGTTTGTAAATGAGATAAATGGTGTAAAAATTGATATTGATAAAAACGTTGAAGACGGTAACGATCAGGGAGGAAAGTAATGTGAAAAACGAATCAAGGCATGAAACAAAGTTAACACCAACTGTCATGAGTTACGTATCCACTATATATACTTTAGTAGAAAAAGAAGGTGTGGCACGAATTTCAGACATAGCACGTAGTAAGAACGTGTCTTATGCAAGTGCAACCAATGCGGTTAAAAAACTTGTAGAACTTGGTCTTGTCGATCATAAAAGGTACGGTTTTGTCAAGCTAACAACACGTGGATTAAGAATTGCCCAAATGCTTAGATCAGGTGAATCGAGGATAAAATATTTCTTCATGTACGTCGTTGGTGTGCCAGAAAAAAAGGCTGAGCAAATAGCAAGTCTTATTGTGTATGATCTAGACCAAGAAACCAGGAGAAAGCTCAGAAAGTTTTACTCTATACTTATTGATTTCACCGTTGATAAAGCAAAAGAACTTGAACAATTCATTAAAGAACAAAGAATGAATCTTGAAATACCCGAAGAAGTACTTAAGTTAAAAGAGAAAATTAAGGAGGATGAAGTATATGAGTAAAGTACTTGTAACAGGTGGTGCTGGATTTATCGGTTCACATGTAGCAGATAAACTTGTGGAATTAGGACACGATGTTGTTGTCATTGACAACCTCTCAACTGGCAAGCGAGAAAATGTAAACCCTAGAGCTAAGTTTATAGAAATGGACATATACGACACGGAAAAGGTGAACGAACTTTTTTCTTCTGAAAAATTTGAATACGTTTTCCATCTTGCAGCTCAAGCAAGTGTCGCAATATCGGTCAAAGACCCAATAAAGGATGCAAATTGGAATATAATTGGTAGCATCAATCTTATAAAGGCTTCTATTGAGAATGGAGTCAGAAAATTTATATTTTCTTCAACCGGTGGAGCAATATACGGCGAAGATGTAAAAGTCTTTCCAACACCAGAGAGTGTCTTTCCACAGCCAATGTCCCCATACGGAATAGCAAAGCTTTCCGTCGAAAATTATTTGAGATTTTTTAGCAAGGAATTTGGTTTAAAATACACCGTGTTAAGATACGGAAATGTATATGGACCGAGACAAGATCCGTACGGAGAAGCAGGTGTTGTTGCAATATTTACCTCCAGAATGTTGAAAAATGAAGAGTGCACCATATTCGGAGATGGAGAGTACACAAGGGATTACATTTACGTCGAAGATGTTGTAGATGCGAATATAAAGGCTATGGAAAAAGGAGATGGACTTGTTATAAACATAGGTACAGCAACTGGAACAACAACAAATGAGTTATTCAAGATACTTAAAAAGCTGACTGGATACAAAAAAGATCCAATCTACGGTCCACATAGAAAAGGTGATATAAGAAAAAGTGTGCTTTGTTATAACAGGGCATGGATAGAACTTAAATGGGAACCTAAGCACTCTCTTGAAGAGGGGTTGAAGAGAACTGTTGAATGGTTTAAGCGAAATACTCAGGCCTAATTCGTTTGAAAATTTCATAGGTCAAGAGCACCTTCTTGGTGAAGGTGCTCTTTTGCGTATAGCAATTGAAGCAAGTAATTTATTTTCTGCTATACTTGTTGGACCACCTGGTAGTGGAAAAACATCGGTTTTGGGTTTGTTAAGAAAGTACACAGATTATGAAATTGTTCACCTTAATGCCGCATTCACTTCTGTTGAGGACGTTAAAAAGTGGGAAAGATACGCTTATAGTATGAGAGGCATAAAGAAGGTAGTGTTGTTCATAGATGAGCTTCACCGATTCAATAAAAAGCAACAAGATGTCTTCTTGCCAGGTGTTGAAACAGGAACATATATACTTTTTGGCACCACAACGGAGAACCCACAATACACAATAAATCCTGCACTTTTGTCAAGATGTAGAGTCTTGAGATTCAAAAAACTTTCACCAAGCGAGTTAGATACGATCTTGCAAAATGCTGTGAATAGATTAGGCGTAGATGTAAAACAAAGCGTTAAAGAGAGTATCATAGCATCGGCTAATGGAGATGCAAGATTTCTTTTAAACACTTATGAACTACTTTCAAATATGGCAAAGGTGAGTGGAAAAGACGTGATCGATGATACTGTTTATGAGATGTATGTTGGTGAATACGTAACAAAATACACTGATTCTGAACATTACAACCTTGCATCTGCTTTCATTAAGAGTATTAGAGGTAGTGATCCAGATGCCGCGTTATACTATATGGCTCGCATGTTAAACGGTGGAGAAGATCCAAGGTTTATCGCAAGAAGACTTGTGATATTAGCCAGTGAAGATGTCGGATTAGCAGATCCCTTTGCATTAGTTCTGGCAACAGCAACGATGCAAGCCGTTGAAAGTGTTGGGCTTCCAGAATGTGTCATTAATTTATCTGAGTGTGTGATATACCTTTCATTAGCTCCTAAGAGTAATTCAAGTTACGAGGCTGTCAGCAAAGCTTTAGAAGTCGCACGCTTAACAGCCAATATTCCAGTACCCAGGCATTTGCTTAACGTTGAAGATAGTGGATACAAATATCCACACGAATACGGAGGATTCATCAAACAAAGATATCTACCGCAACAAATAACAGACAGAATTTACAACCCACGAAATATATCGAAGGAAGGAAAATTAGCTGATATTTATAAAAAACTTTGGCAGGAAAGGTTTGAAAAATGAAAGGGAGGCATATTTTCATAATTTTGTATTGAAATATATTAATTTTTGCTTGGAGAGTGAAAAGTTTGAGTATAAAGGTATTTCTTTCAGGTCTTTGTGTTTCTTTTATATTCGGCTTGTCGTTCCTTTTCACCAAGAACAGCATTGAGCACGTAACAGTCTATACTTTTCTTTCGTACAGATTTTTCGTAGCAAGTGTAGTAATGGTCATACTACTTGTACTTAAAATTGTGAGGCTAAGTAAAAAACCTTACTGGAAATTATGGCGCGTTGCTATCTTCCAACCTGTTTTGTATTTTATATTCGAGACAAACGGATTGAAATATACAACCTCATCAGAAGCAGGTATGCTTATTGCGATGATACCAATAACTGTGATGATTCTAAGTCCCTTGACATTAAAAGAAAAGATAAAATGGTATCAGATTATTTTTGCGTTCATGAGCTTTTTCGGAGTAGTATTGATTATCGGTTTTGATGTAAATCTTACTGGTGAACTTTTAGGAAAAATATTGATCCTTGGAGCTGTTTTTTCAGCAGCGTTTTATAATATATCTTCAAGAAGACTATCAGAAGAATTCAGGCCTGAAGAAATAACCTTCTTTATGATGTTAACAGGATTTGTATTTTTTACTTTACTCAGTATAACCACAGGGCAGTTTTCCTTGAACCTTTCTTTTCCTGTTGTTATTGGTGCACTTTATCTTGGTGTGCTGTCTTCAACTGTTGCATTCTTTTTGGTGAACTACATGCTTAGTAAAGTTTCGCCGACTGTATCTTCATTGTTTTCAAATCTTACAACTATAGTTTCTGTTCTGGCAGGTAGCGTAATAAGACATGAAACCATAAAGTCTGTTCAAATAGTTGGAATGTGTCTTATTTTAATCGCCCTATTCGGCAATTCGTATTTAAGACAAAAGAAATTGTAATTATTTTTTGAAAGCAAAAAACAAAAAAAGTCCCCAATTTGGGGACTTTTTCTTTTTATATTTCTTCTTCATCAAGATTGTCTGGGATATTAATTTCTATTTCCTCGGTCGTTTCTTCAACGGCTTCTTGCGTTGAGTATGGTACACCTTCCCTGCCTTCAAGATAGGCATCTGCTATCTTTGCGGTTATAAGTGCTATTGCCCTTATTGCATCATCATTTGATGGAATAACGTAATCGATAGGTTCAGGATCACAATTTGTGTCAACCATTGCAACAATTGGTATACCAAGGTAATTTGCTTCTTCAACTGCTATTTTTTCTTTTCTTGGATCGACTATGAATACGACATCTGGAAGACTTCTCATACTTTTCACACCGCCGAGATTTTTTCTGAGTTTATCGAGAGTCTTTCTTAGTTTACTTTGCTCTTTTTTTGGAAGCTTTTCAAGCTCACCATTTGATTCCATCTCTTCAAGTTCAATAAGTTTCTGGATTCTTGATTGTATGGTTTGGAAGTTCGTTAAAAGACCTCCAAGCCATCTGTTGTTCACGTAAAATCCGCCGCATCTTTCAGCTTCATTTTTCACAACTTGCTGGGCTTGCTTTTTAGTACCCACAAAAAGAATAGTTCCTCCTTTACTTGCAACATCCCTAACAAAATCGTAAGCTTCGTCCAATAATTTGACAGTCTTTTGAAGGTCAATAATGTAAATACCTTTTCTTGCACCATAGATATACGGCTTCATCTTTGGGTTCCATCTTTGTGTTCTGTGTCCAAAGTGAACACCTGCTTCAAGAAGTTGTTTCATAGTAGCTACCGGCATAAATACACCTCCATCAATTTGGTTTTTTCCTCCGCCACCTTTACCCACCGACTCTAAACCTTTTTTACTGAAAAAGGCAAGAGCACCGAGGTGGGAAACGGTAAGCGTGTGAATTTTTGGACAGTACCCGACGTTTGGAATTTTACCATACAACTTTGATTAGTCAAGATAATTTTTGTATAATATATGGTATAATTTGATTAAATAACTTTGCCATCTTTCATTTTTTGAAAGGGGGAAATATATGAAAAGTCTCAGGATTTCTGTAATTGTGCAACTGTTCTTATTGTTTGGTTTATCTTTTTCTCTAAAAGTAGGCTATTACGATAATTATCCTCTTTGCTACAACGATGGAGGGGTGCCCAAAGGACTGTTTGTCGATATTTTCAAACAAGCATTCGGACAGGAGGCCTCCAAATTTGAATTCGTGTTTGGTGAGTTCAGCCAGCTTATGGAACAACTTAAAGAAGGGAAAATTGATCTGTTGATGGTTATAGCAGAAACTAAGGAAAGAAAAGAAAACTTCAGTTTCAACAAAGAAGTTGTTGTAATGAATTGGGGTGTGCTTGTATCAAGTGTTAATTTCAAGGAACTAAGAGAGCTTGACGGGGCGAGAATTGCTGCGAACAGGGGAGATATTTATTATCAAAGGTTTAAAGAGTTACTTGAAAGTTTTAACATTAAAGTTGAGTATACGGAATTTGATACTTATTATGACGTACTTAGAGAAGTCAACGAGGGTAATTTCAAGTATGGTGTTGTGAGCAGGTTATCTTTCCTTGTGAACAGCGAAAAGTTCCCAAACGTTTATCAAACAAGTTATGTGTTTTCACCTGTACCCTTGAAATTTGCGACTAAAAAAAATACTAACACAATCCTACTTGAGCAAATAGATAAGCAGTTGATTTTCCTCAATTCAACGGGGGAACTGAATAGAATGTTCAACTCATACTTTTTAAAGCAAACAACACATCCCCGTATGCTGTCGGTTTGGTTTCTGCTTTTTATAGCTGCATCTGTAACACTTGCCTTAGTAGTTTATCTTTTTGTCCGAAGAATTAGAAAGATCAATGCGTTGTACAATGCTGCTCTAGAAAAACTACGTGAAGAAAACACCGTCACATCTTACGAACTTCAGGAAGATAAAAAAATAAAGGGAATATATGAAAGAACCTTGGGAATGGAATTACTAAGAAAATACGAAGAACTATCTAGAAGAGAATCACATTCTATTTCCATTTTAGCAATTGAAATTGGTGCCTTAAATGAAACGCAAGCAGAAATTTTCGAAAAATCTCTATTTGAAATAACAAGACCTGGTGACTTTGTGTTCAAATACAGTGAGAACAGCTACATTCTTGTAATGTATTCATATGCCTCATTCATGATCGAGATGTTTAGAAAAGTATTATTAGAAAATCTTTCAAAGTCTGGGATCGAAACAAAATTGTTTTTGGGACTCAAAGTTTTCAATCCGCAAACAGATGAAAAGATCGAGAAAACACTACTTGATGCATTTGCTGAGTTAGAGAAAGACAAAGAGTTTCGAAAAAAGACATTCTGAAATTACCAGTTCGTAACAATATGAGCCAATATCGACTAAACTAACATAGTTTCATAGCTACTTTAATGATCTACTTTATACTTTCCCAAAGCATTCTGATATCTTCTGAATATGTTTTGAGTACCTCAAGCAACTCTGGTGCAAAGTGTTCCGGTGAAGTTCTTCCATCACCTTCGAGGATTATTTTGAGAGTTTCTTCGTGTGTAAATCCTTTTTTATAGGGCCTGGATGATCTAAGAGCATCGTAAACATCAACAAGTTTGACTATATGAGCATCTATAGGTATTTCTTTTTCTTTTAGACCGAAAGGATATCCAGTTCCATCGTAGTTTTCATGGTGGTACAATGCGATACTGAGCGCACTTTCAAAACCTGGTACGTCGAGTATCCTCTTTGCAAATATTGTGTGTTGCCTCATAATGTCCCACTCTTCTGATGTAAGCTTTCCTGGCTTTTGAAGAATTTCTTTCGGAACAAAGATCTTACCTATGTCATGCAAACTTGAAAACATTTTAATCTGTTGAACTTGCTCTTCGTCAAGTCCCAACTTTTCCGCGATAAAACCACTTAGCAACTTGACTCTGTAAATATGTTGTCCTGTGTCTTCATCATATCCTTCCGCTATTATTGCAAGTCGCTCGGATATGTTCAGAAGCAAACTCTTAAACTCCTCACTTTTTTTGGCAATATCATTGTAAGCCTTTTCAAGCTCCTCGTTTGTTGCCTCAAGTTCTTCCATCGTTGCACTGAGTTCTTGAAGCATTGCGGATAGAGTCTCATAAAATTGCTGAGACTCTGAGAGCTTAAAATCACCCGCGGGTGGTAGTATACCTCTGTTTCCTATCTCACTAACAGCTGTGTTTAACATAATTAAATCTGTTGCGAATGGTTCTATCGACGATTTCGAGGAAAGATATGTGAATATATACACTGTTAAGATGAATGTAAAAACCACCAACAAACTTATGTAAAGGTAACCAACATAGCTCATTGAAACCCTTAGATACAACGGTGTAATTGCAGATTGGTATTTATGAAGAGTGTATTTTTTGTAAAATAGAACATTTAAAAAAGTGCTTACAACCTTTTCATTCTGTATACCAGAAGCTATGAATTTATCTAAACTCTTTACACTACTATCCCACCGATCTTGTTCGTTAATATAGATTGCTATTTCTCTTACGTTCCCGATCTTCGCATTGACAAATGCCTCTACTATGTTTGCGTATATTTTTGGATCAACGTAAAATGCAAAAACGATATAGTCGCTTTTAAATGGGAACCAGGTGTACATGATTAATCTTCGTGTACCAGGTAGAAAAGAAAGGAACTTAGGAAAGCTATTGTTACCATTTTGAGTAGGTTTAAAGTGCAATTTTTCGTAGTTTGCATAAAAACCTGTGCTTGAAATTACATTTCCATCCTTGTTGCTCAAAATTATGTCGATATCCACATATCTTACAGGCAAGTTTACTTCGTATATTTTCTTTATCTGATCAAGTGATTCTTTATAATTGTTCGAACTTAAGATCTGCATTGCCAAGGATAGATTGGCATTTATATGGTCTTCTATTGCTTTTTCAGTCAAAAATAAATTCTCAGATACTGAGGAAATAAGCTTTTGGAAAGAGTTATCGATATTTTCAAAACTCTTCAGAGAATCTTGTTTCACAAACCAGTAGATCCATATGAAAAAAAACAATACGAATAATCCAGTTACAATAATTGATATAAGGGCATTTCTCTTCAAAATAATTGATTTTAACTGCTGAGTGCTGTACATATTTGAACCCCTTTCGAAAACACTAATTTATCACTTTTTCCCACTGGATTTGGAAATCAATTTCATCCTCTCAGGATTTGCGTAATTTAGACAACAGCCACTACCGAACAGTCTTATTTCTAATTTCATCTCTTCTTCCAATTTTTTTATCTCTTCGTACATACTGCAAAGATTATCAGACGTTAAAAATTTACATTGATTTTTTCCATAATCCCACTCACCATAATAACATATCGTATGTTTGCAACACCAGCCACACTTAAGACATTCTGGGCAGGCCTTCTCCTTCTCAGATTTTATCATATTTTCGAGCTCAGCTAAGAATTCATCCGTATTCTTCTCATTCCCCATACCTATTCCCTCTGTTTAAACTTTAAGAATATTGGTGCACCTGCGAAAGGATCAACTTGCTCTCTAATCGTTCTTCTTATAGCATTCTGAAAGCTTTCCGGCACTTGTGGATTGTTAACGAAAAACAAAAACGTTGGGGGTCTTATATCAACCTGGAGACCATAATAAAGCTTTAAACCATGGGGTGGCTTGACAATCATACGTTGAATTGCACTATTAACTGCACTTGTTGGGACTTTTTTGTGTAGTGAACTGTAAGATTTATTTATTGCAATGAGCAACTCTTTCTTACCAATTTTACGCAAAGCGCTTGTGAACACTACGGGGCTGTAGTCTACGAAGTAAAGTTTTTCTTTGACTTCGTCTATGTAATCACTCATTCTCTTATCGGCATGTTTTACAAGGTCCCATTTGTTAAAAACTATGACTGTTGCTTTTCCATTTTTTTCAGCCAAACCTGCGATTCTCTGATCTTGCCTTGTTATTCCTTCAGTTGCGTCTATGACAAGCACAACCACATCGGAGCGCTGTATAGAATTTATTGTTCGCATTGTACTTACACGTTCTAAAAAACTTTCTATCCTACTTTTCTTACGTAATCCGGCTGTGTCCACAAATAAATAATTTGTTTGATCTATTTTTATAAGTTCGTCAATTATATCCCTCGTTGTACCAGCGATGGGAGTTACAAGTGCTCTTTCCTCGTCGATCAACATGTTGAAAAGAGAAGACTTGCCAGCATTTGGTCTTCCAACAAGCGTAACTCTTACGATGTTTTGCTCTTCCTCCATGCTCAGATCGTAACCTTTTGACTCGAGAATCGAGATCACGTTTTCTAACAATTCATCAAGATTTCTACCTTGCTCAGCTGACACCTCAAATGGTTTACCAAATCCAAGTGAAAACAAGTCAGGCAAAATCGTTTGGTAAATCTTCTCATTTTCAACTTTGTTCGCAACTAGCAACACTTCAACGTTTGACTTCCTAAGCAAATCTGCTATCGTAAAATCTTCGGATGAGAGTCCGTTTCGTCCATCCACTACAAATAAAACAAGAGCTGCTTCTGATAGCACTTTAAACGTCATCTCTTTACTTTTTTCATATATCTCATCTTTCTGCTGTTCAAAAATCCCACATGTATCAACTAATTGAAAAACCTTATCATACCAAATGACGCGGTCTATGACCGCGTCACGTGTTGTTCCATCCTCGTTTGCAACTATTGATTTTCTTTTACCTATCAATTTATTAAAAAGCGTTGACTTGCCTACGTTACTCTTGCCTACTATTAGCACCGTCGGTACTTTCTCTCTGAATTTTTGAGTCATTCGGAATTTTTACCTCCACGTTTACCTTTCCAAAATCACTACTTCGCTCTTGGTTAACAAAAGAGTGTTCATACGCTTTTGGACTCACTATAATTTTGTAAATATCCTTTTGTTGCTCAAGCTTTATTATTTTACCATCTATTTCATCGCCTAAGTTTAAGTTTTCGTAAACTTGTGATTTCGGTATGTATACTTCTATGTTTTCACAAAGACCAATGTATCCTTTTTCCATAGACTTTATAATTTTAGCTCTTACGACATCTCCTTCTTTGTGAATTTTTGCAAAGTTTTCCCACGGATTTGGCATCGCTTTTCTAATACTTACGTGTATTCTTTTGTTGTTACGATCTATGTTAAGAATTTGAAAACGAACAATTGTGTTTTCTTTAATGACATCTTCAACTTTATCAACGAAATTCCATGAGATCTCGGAAATGTTACAAAAGGCAGTTACTTCAGGTTCTATTTCTATAATGACTCCTTTTGGAAGTACCTTTATTACCTTACCTTGCGCTATACTCCCTTCGGGCATTTTGGCTGATAAATTTTCCCAAGGATCACCAATTACACTCTTGTAGCTCAACTTTATCTGACGCTTTTCCGGGTTAACTTCCAAGACTTGTAGTCTTACAAAATCACCGTTACTAACGACTTCATTAATGTTTCCCTTTCTTTGCCAGAAAACTTCCTCTATAGGAATGAATCCTTCAACACCATCTTCCAATTTGGCAAAGAAACCGAAAGGCTTTACTGAAGTTACAACACCGGTTACTATCTGACCAACTTGATATTTTTTAGGTACATTTTCCCATGGATCTGGCAACAAAGCTTTCAAGCTGAGTATTAGCCTTTTCTTTTCAGAGTTTATCTCTTTTATTAAGAATTTCATTATTTTTCCTATGTTCAATACATCCTTTGCTTTTACAGAAGTGTTGTAAGAAATTTCGCTGTTCGGTATATACCCAGTCGTAACACCAGCTACTCTTATCACTGCCCCTTTTTCATCTACGTCTTCAACAATACCTTCTATTACATCTCCAGGCTTTCTATTGTTGTAAAATTCTTCAATTAATTTTTGGAACAGTTTCCTTCTTGAGACCACTATATTTGCTTTTCTACCTCTGATTTCGAAAGACAAAACCGCAAACTGAACCTTTCCTTTTGGTATTTCTTCATCTTCTTTTATGTTTGACTCACTACCTGGAAGAAACGCTTCCACGATGTTTTCAAGAATTACTTTGTATCCTCCTTTTATACGTTCAACTATCTTTCCATGAACCGCTTTACCACTTTCTTTGGCTTTCCTTATTTCTTCAAGAACAAACCTTTCCATTGGCTTTTTTTCAGAAAGTATTGCTGTACCTTCGTTTTCGTCTATTTTTTCCACACGTGCCTTTACCTTATCTCCAACTTTATACTCATTAATTTCTCTGAAAAGTTCTTCTAACGGCACAAATCCAGTAACTTTTCCACCAAGATCGACAGCCAAACCTGTTGATGAAATTTGTGTTACAACACCTTCAACGATCCTTCCCCTTCCCACCTGATTTGTACTTTCGTATTCACTCAGAAGTTGTTCGAACGAATCTTCAACGTTTTTCTCAAGAAGCTCTTCCTTCGAGATGTTGTTCAAATCCGCCATGTAAAGTTCCCTCCCACCGTAGTTTTCAATAAGGTATGAAGCTATTTTGTCAACATCGCTTGAATCTGTTGATGTGCCACTTATTAATCCAACTTTTATTTTTTCATCTTTGAGTAGTTCTCCAAGGTTTGTTTCGTTTAAACTGTTTATAAACTCTTTGATATTTTCAACGTGCAAGCTCAAAGTGATTTTTGAGGATATTTCGTACAGTTTTTTTGTATTTGAACTATTTTTTCCACCAACAACGATTACTAAATTGCATAATTTAGCTAACTGATTTACAGCCTTTTCTCTATCGATTGTAACTTTGCATATCGTGTTTAATACTTTTATTTCCTTTCCTCTATTTTTAGAATGCATTTCTTCAACAAATTTGACGAAATCTTCTTGCGAACTTGTGGTTTGACTAATTACTGCAATCTTATCATCAGGTAAAGTTAAGGATTCAGTTGTAACTATAGCGTTATTTACATAACCTGATAATGCAATCATTTCAGGATGATCCTTCTTTCCGAAAACAACTACACGATAACCGTCATTACACAACTTTGTTGCCAATCTAAAGTTTTCACTAACTATTGGACATGTTAAATCAACTATTTCGTATTTTTTACTGATTTCAGCAATTTTATCTGGCGGTAAGCCGTGTGCTCTTACAACAAATCGACAGTTGCCCTGTGGTTCATATCTTAATCCAAGTATCTTAAGTTTCTCGAGTACATTGTTATTGTGTACTATATCTCCATCTGTGAATAATATCTCACCATTTTCAAGACGTTTAACTATCTCATCAATTGCATTTTTCACCCCAAAGCAAAATCCTATTGGTCCCTTTACAACTTCCAAACTCATGATATACAGCACCTTTCTTTTACAATCTGTAATATTTTCTCTACAACTTGCTCTATTGTCAAATTTGATGTGTCTATTTCTATTGCATCGTGTGGCTTTATTAATGGTGCTACTTCACGAGTTGAGTCATTTTCGTCTCTTTTTTTGATTTGGGTAAGTAACTCATCGTAACTAACGTCTATCCCTTTTTCTTTTAGTTCTTTGTAACGTCTTTGTGCCCTTATTTCCGGTGAGGCAACAAGGAATATCTTTACCCTTGCATCAGGCATTACTACGGTTCCTATATCCCTACCTTCGGCTACTATACTCTTATTTTTACATATTTCTTGTTGCATCTTAGTAAGATGTTTTCTTACTTGTGGATTTGCCGCATACATTGATGCATACATTCCAGCTTCTGGAGTTCTTATCTCCTCTTCAATCTTTTTACCGTTTAAATAAAATGTACCATTCGAATAGTCGATGATTAAATCTTTTAAAAACTCATCCAAGTTACTCTCCTTCGGATCAACCCCCAGATTATGCAAGTAAAGCCCTATTATTCGGTACATTGCACCAGTGTCAAGATAGTCAATATTTAATTTTTGGGCTATTAGTTTTGCAACAGTAGTTTTACCGGAACCGGCAGGTCCGTCTATTGCTATTTTGCAATACAATTTATTAAGCCTCCTCTACAGTGGAAACTATTTTAAACACCCTATCAAGTCTTGTCATTTCAAATATTCTCATTACAGTCTGTTTAAGAGCTGCAAGTATAAGTTCCTTTTCCGCCATTCTGGCATCTTTGTACAATGCGACAAGACTCCCAAGTCCAGCACTGTCTATGTAGTTAACTTCGGACATATCAAGCACTACCTTGCTCAGTTTAGTCTCTGTAATGACATCTTTTAAGAATTTCTTAACCTCCCCAGAGTGATAAGCATCAATCTCTCCATGTATAGAAACTACAAGTTTCCCAGAAACTTCCCTTTTATCAAATTTGATAGCCATGACTTTCACCTCCGAAAAATTTTAAAATAGCTTGAGTGTTATCCCCAATTCATCGAGCTGCACTTGTGTAACACTTGATGGAGCGTTAGTCAAAAGACAAGTTCCGCTTGACGTTTTTGGAAACGCTATAACTTCCCTTATGTTATCCACACCTGCGGCTATCGCGGCTAATCTATCTAAACCAAATGCTATTCCACCATGTGGTGGAACACCGTATTGGAGTGCCTCAAGGAAAAATCCAAATTTTTCTTTCGCCTCTTCCTTAGTTAAACCGATGATATCAAAAACTTTCTCTTGTATTTCCCTGCTGTGTATTCTTATGCTTCCTCCACCTACTTCAAATCCATTGATGACCATATCATAAGCATGCGCCCTTACTTTCGAAAGTTCGACCCCGCTTTCCAGATCTTCCAAATATGGCATCGTAAATGGATGATGTCTTGCAACGTATCTTTTTTCTTCTTCATTCCATTCAAGGAATGGGAAATCTGTAATCCAAAGCGCATCGTAACCACTTACTTTCATATATTGTCTGCCTATCTTCAATCTTAAAGCACCAAGTGCTTCATTTAATCTTTGTCTATCATCGTGAGCTGCAATTATAAAGACTTCTCCATTTAACATATTATACCTACTCGCAATATTTTTATACTCGTTTTCTAAGTATTTTAACGTTGTTGAAGTGATCTCGTTATTTTCATACTTGAACCATAATACTCCACCAAGTCCAAATGTTTTGACAAATTCTGAGTATTCGTCAGCGATTTTCCGACTTATAGGTATAGCTGTCTTAAAACCTTTTATGCTACCACCTCGTTCAATAACATCTTTAACAATTTTAAATTCTGAGTTTTTAAAGACATCAGTAACATCCACCAACTCCATTCCATACCTTCTATCAGGTTTATCCGAACCGTATTTCTCGATTGCCTCTTCAAATGTTAACCTGTCAAATTTATCAGGAAGTTGAACGCCTACCGAAGTATATATGTATCTTATCAGATTTTCAGAAAGACTCATAACATCTTCCATGTGAACAAACGACATTTCAATATCTATCTGGGTGAATTCTGGTTGCCTGTCAGCTCTCAAATCTTCATCTCTGAAACATCTCACAATTTGGAAATACTTATCTATTCCAGAAATCATGAGTATCTGCTTAAAAAGTTGGGGACTTTGTGGTAGTGCGTAAAAATTACCCTTCTTGAGCCTTGATGGAACAAGAAAGTCTCTTGCCCCTTCCGGTGTACTTTTTGTTAGGTAAGGAGTTTCGATTTCAAGAAATCCTTGAGACGAAAGGTACTCTCTTGTCTTCAAAGCCAATTGATGCCTGATTACAAGATTGTTCAACATTTTTTGGTTTCTAATGTCAAGATACCTGTATCTTAATCTGATTTCTTCGGAAACATCATCACCTGGATAAAATGGGGGAAGTGAAGATTTTGACAAAATTTTCAAACTGTGTGCAAGAACTTCAATTTCCCCTGTCGTTTCTGAAGTTATAGCCTCCTTAGGTCTTTTCCTTACAACACCTTCTATCTGAACAACATCTTCTCTGGAAATTTCATCAACAACTGAATAGACAGGTGAATCTGGATTCACAACTACTTGTGTCTTTCCATACCTATCTCTCAAAACAATGAATTTAACACCGCCAAGATCTCTTATCCTATCCACCCAGCCTGAGAGAATAACGTTTTTCCCTTCTTCAGAAGCTCTAAGTTCACCGCACGTGTGGGTTCTATACATTTATTTACCTCCCTTTCTTACCGTTGCAACACTATTAGTCTTCAAAGAAATCACTTGAGGTTGTTTTTGTAAAATTCCCAGTCTTGTAAGAATCTTTTAATACCAACGTCAGTCAGTGGATGTAAAAACATTTTCTTTAAAACTTCAAAAGGTACCGTGGCAATGTCAACACCTATCATAGCTGCCTCAACTACATGCATTGGGTGTCTAATACTTGCTGCAATAATTTCTGTTTCAAATCCATAATTAGAGTATACCTGAATAATTTCTTCTAATAATCTTAGACCATCGTTACCGTTATCATCTATCCTACCAATAAACGGGCTAACGTAAGTTGCACCAGCTTTTGCTGCAAGAAGTGCTTGATTAGCACTGAAAACAAGCGTAACATTCGTTTTTATTCCTTCCGCAGATAGTACTTTCACAGCTCTTATACCATCTGGTGTCATAGGTATTTTGACAACTACATATTCATCAATAGACGACAATTTTCTTGCTTCTTCAACCATTTCTTCCCATTTCGAGGATATAACTTCAGCGGAAACTGGTCCCTGCACAAGCTCACAGATTTCTTTTATCCTTTTTTCAAAATCCACACCTTCTTTTGCTATCAATGTTGGATTTGTTGTAACTCCATCAACAACTCCCCACTCAACTCCCTGGCGAATTTCATCAATATTTGCAGTATCAAGGAATATCCTCATACTCTCCCCTCCTAAAAGACAAGACAGTTGATAATCATTAACAAATCATTTTTATTTTATATTATATCATTGCTCTTTCAATTTTGTTCTAAGTATTTCTTCTACTTCTTCTTTACCAAACTTTACAATAGAATCTTCTTTTGTTGTAATGTACATATCATTACCTGCGTAAAGCAAGAGCCCTTTGCTAATACCCTTGTCGAAAAACTCATCGTCATAGTGTATTCCAACAATTTCGCCAACGTAAAGTATATGATCACCGTAGGTTCTATGGTCTATTACTTTACATTCATAACAACAAACAGCATTCTTGATTACTGGAACATTTAATTTTCTTCCCTTGATATAATTTATATCAAAAAGCTTATCTTTTTCAAAATCTTTCCCCGATGTTCTTCCAACAAACCCAGAAATTTTGTAATCTTCATATTTAAGAAAAGACAATGAAAATGCTTCGGATCGCTCCATCAGTTTATTAGTGAATCTTTTGGGTGAGATAGCAACACCATAGAATGGCGGTGAAAAAGAGATTTGAGTATGCCATGCCGCAGCCATGAAATTAACTCTATCGTTGTAAATCACTCCAACGATTGCAACAGGAAAAGGATAATGATAGTAATACTTATCAGCCTTTTCGATAAACATCAAACTTTGACCCCCTGTTCATGAATGTGTTAATGGCCATAAGTACATATATTTTAACACAAAAGTATCAACTTCAACAATAATTATGGTATAATTTTCAATAAGTGACAAGGAGGTGTTTGTTTTGGAAAGAAGTATCGATAAACAATTGTTTAAAAAGCTCACTTTGAAAGATGCAATGAAGTATGTTCAAATGTACCACGATTCGGACGAGTTAGTTCAAAGATCTCTGGAAATTATCAATGAAGAAGACAAAGTCCTCAACGCATTTATAAGTGTAAACAGGCAACCTGGTAGTGGTATTCCGATAGGAATAAAGGACAACATAAACGTCAAAGGGATGGAGACTACTTGTGCTTCTAAAATTTTAAAAGGTTTTATTGCGCCATTTGATGCAACGGTTATCAAGAAATTGCGAGATCACAATTTTTCATTTGTAGGAAAAACAAACCTTGACGAATTTGCTATGGGCGTAAGTACAGAATATTCTGCATTTGGTCCAACAAAAAATCCACACGATGTTGAAAGGGTAGCAGGTGGTAGCAGTGGAGGGTCTGCTGCTGCTGTCGCTTCCGGAGAGGTGATAGCCGCACTTGGAAGTGACACAGGAGGTTCGATTAGGCAACCTGCTGCATTTTGTGGAGTTGTAGGCTTTAAACCAACTTACGGTTTGGTTTCAAGATATGGACTTGTAGCATTTGCTTCCTCACTCGATCAAATAGGACCTATAACAAAGACGGTGGAAGATAGTGCTATACTGATGAATATTATTGCTGGTAAAGATGAAAACGATTCGACTACTGTTGATAGAAAGATCGATTTCACTGAGTTTATCAACAAAGACTTGCCGAAAATGAATATAGCAGTTGCGAAACAATCTTTTTCGGAAGGTGTGGAAGAAGGTATCAAGAATAAAACAGAAGAGTTTATGGAATTTTTAAGAAAACTCGGTCACACAGTTGACATTGTAGATATGAACGAGATAAAATATTCGGTTGCAACGTACTACATAATCGCTCCAGCAGAAGTTAGTTCAAACCTTTCCAGGTTTGACGGTGTAAAGTATGGCTTAAGAATTTCTTCCGATTCTTTGAGTCAAATGTATGAAAAAACAAGGGGATATGGGTTCGGTGAAGAAGTAAGAAGACGAATACTCATAGGAACGTTTACTTTAAGTGCAGCCTATTATGATGCATACTTCGAAAAAGCACAAAAGGTTAGAAGAGTAATATCAAAGAAATTCTCAGAAGTTTTTGAGAATTACGACTTTATAGTAACACCCACTTCACCAACCGTTGCATTTAAAATAGGTTCTGTTTCCGAACCACTTGTTTGTTATATGATGGATATATTTACTATTCCAGCAAATCTTGCAGGGTTGCCGGCTATAAGCATTCCTTTTGGCCAGATCAACGGTCTTCCAGTTGGAATTCAAATTACTGGTCCAAGATTTTCTGATGCAAAGTTACTTGGGTTCGCGGACCATATTGAAAGAAAAGCTAAAATTTAAAAAGATGCTGTGCTTAAATTCTAAATTCTGTTCATAGGTTTTCACATTTTCTAAGATTTGGAGGTGACTATATGGACCTTTCCAGATACCGACCAATAATAGGTCTTGAGATACACGTTCAACTCAATACTAAAACGAAAGCTTTCTGCAGCTGTAGCGCAGATGTTTTCGAGATGGAGCCGAATACTTCGATTTGTCCAGTATGTACGGGACAACCTGGTGCTTTGCCAGTGCCTTCGCAAGAAATGTATGAGCTTGGGATTAAACTCGCGCTTGCTTTGAATTGCAAAGTAAACGAATACACAAGGTTCGATAGAAAAAATTATTTTTACCCAGATTTGCCTAAAGGTTATCAAATTACACAATTTTTTTACCCAGTTGCAGAGTATGGATATCTGGATGTTAATGGAAAAATTGTGAGAATTAGAAGGATTCATCTTGAAGAAGATGCGGGAAAATTACTACATTCCGGTGAGAACATCACTGAAGCTGATTATTCTCTTGTTGATATGAATCGATGTGGAATTCCTCTTACTGAAATTGTAACAGAACCGGATATAGAATCTCCAGAACAAGCGAGATTGTTTATGGAAAAACTTAGGACATTACTCAGATACCTTGGTGTTAGTAGTGGAGATATGGAAAAAGGTGCAATGAGATGCGATGCTAACATATCAGTTTTAGACACCAAAACAGGTAAACAAAGTAACAAAGTCGAAGTAAAGAACATGAACTCTTTCAAGTTTGTTGAAAAAGCTCTCGAATACGAATTTGAGAGGATTGTTTCTTTAATGGAGGAAGGAAAAGAAGTGGAAAGGGAAACAAGAGGTTGGAATTTAAATACAAAAACAACCGTCAGCATGAGAAGTAAAGAAGAAGCTCACGATTACAGATACTTCCCAGAACCAGATATACCACCAGTGTTGATAAAAAGTGAGTATATACAAAAGATCAAAAAAACTTTACCAGAACTACCTGACGAGAGATTGAAAAGATTTATGCAACAATACAACTTATCGGAAAAAGACGCGTGGACATTTGTTGAAGACAAAGAAATTGCTGATTTTTATGAAAAGGTTGTCGAAAAAACAAATGATCCAAAAGAAACTGCTAATTGGTTTTTGACAGAGTTATTTAGATTGTACACTGAGCACGGTAAAGAAAACATCAAGATCACCGAAAAAGACTTTGTTGAACTATTTGACCTAATGAAAAGTGGTGTTATCTCCCGAAACATTGCAAAAAGTATATTTGAGGAGAGTGCATTGACTGGTAAGAAACCTAAGCTTATTGTGGAAGAGAAAGGTTTGAAACAAGTTGACGATTACGAACTGATAGAACAAATAGCAAAAAAAGTTATCGAAAGCAATCCTCAACAGGTAGAGACATTTAGAAAAGGCAAAGAAGGATTATTCAGTTTCTTTGTCGGACAGGTTATGAAAGAAACAAAAGGCAAAGCTAATCCAAAAATCGTCAACGAAATATTAAACAAACTTCTTA
Organism: Fervidobacterium sp.; assembly: GCA_026419195.1. Classification (NCBI taxonomy): domain Bacteria; kingdom Thermotogati; phylum Thermotogota; class Thermotogae; order Thermotogales; family Fervidobacteriaceae; genus Fervidobacterium; species Fervidobacterium sp. Next base: position 68,901 of record JANZZV010000001.1, on the reverse strand, counting down.
AAGGGAATTAATTTCAAATTAACTAAGGGGGGATCACGATGAAAACAAAACTGAGAGACAAAATTAAATTTCTCGTTTTCATTTTTGCATTATCTTTATCATCAAATTTAAATGCTCAAACATTTGTTCCAGAGGCACAAGGAATTTACAATTCGTTTTCTTTGAACTTGTGGAATATGTCAGTTGTAATCGAAAACATGAAATACGCTTTTGGTCTGAGACTATTCGATGAAAATGTTCGCAGTGAATCTTACAAACTTGGATTTATTACAATGAAACGACAAATCGACAAAAGCTATTTCAATCTTTTAGCATTTGTTGGTCAAACGTATGGAGTTGTACTGACAATTGGATATGAAAGTTACTCTATTCCATCAACAGGTTTTGAAAGAACTTACTATATATCTTCGCTTCAAACAATGCAATCTGAATATTCAAAAACTTGGTTCGCGCTTCCTGCTATTCCTGTGGGTGATGGCACGATAGGTCCTTTTGCATTAAATTACGAAGGATTTTCGTTCCAAAAAATCGGTAATAACAAAGTTAACATAAGCATTAAACGGGGATTTGCAAATATAGATACTTTTCAGCTTAGCTTTCTGCAGATTGGCAACATATACTCTTTGGGATTTTTCGTATTCAGTGACAAATCCTTAGAGCAAGGTGCTACGGTAAACGTAGGTTGGGATTTTGATGAGAATAGAATAGTTGGAGTATTGGGAGGTAGAATATTCATCGAGGTTTTCGATTTCAGATTCTTCTTTTCTGCTTATGGAACGTACGTGCCTTCTTCTGAAAACCTTAAGTATGGTGTTTGGTTCCGTTTTCTTTCACCAATCGAAGGTGATTTAATAATACAAAACAACGTAGGCTATTTCAAAGTAAAATTTTCTGGAATCTAACTTTGGAGATGAAAAAAGTCAATGGCTAAACAAAATGGTAAAGGGATAGGAGTGTACGTTCATATCCCTTTTTGTAAAAAAAGATGCATCTACTGTGACTTCACAAGTTATGTGGAAAACAATTTTGATGAATACACTGATTACATGCTAAAAGAAATTGAAATGTACAGTGAATACTTATCTGCAGGTATTGATACAATTTATATTGGTGGTGGAACTCCAAGTATTTTTCCGGAAAAAGACATCAAAAAAATTTTGGAAAAGTTAACATCTTATGGAGGAGTTTTTGATGAGATCACAATTGAAGTAAATCCAGAGAGTTTCACAAAAGAACTTGCGCAGTTTTACAAATGGATCGGTATTAACAGACTGAGCATGGGGTTGCAAAGCTCTGATGATTTAGTTTTAAAAAGATCCGGTAGATTATACGATTTTGAAACATTTATAAGAAAATACGATATAGCTCGTAGATTTTTTGAAAATATCAATGTGGATTTCATTGTCGGTTTACCTGGAGAATCATGGAGAACCATACAAAACAACGTCCAATTTGTAAATGATTTCCTTCCAGATCACGTCTCTGTTTACATGTTGGAAGTCCATAACGAAAATGGGAACGGCTTTCTTAAAAAACCAGATGAACAAACTTATCAAAGATATGACGAATTCTTAAAGGCTTTAAAAAATATTGGATATGAGAGATATGAGATATCCAATTTTTCGCTCGGTGGTAAGTACTGTAAACACAATATAAAGTACTGGAATAATGATGATTACATCGGCTTGGGTATAGCATCCGGAGGTCACTTAGGATTTCTGAGATACAACAATTACGAAAAGTTCTCTGATTATTTCATCAGCATATTAGAAGGAAAGTTTCCACGCTCGTACGAATCACTAAATACACCCGAACGAGAGGCTTTAGAAACACTTTTTATGAACCTTAGAACAAAATGGGGAACGAATGTAGATCTGATTAGAAACAAAACCGGCGTTGATGTATCAACAGTTCTGCAGCAGTTAAAGCAAAGGTTCGATTTTTTTGATGGCTTACGCTTGTCTGATAAAGGTATGGATTTTAGTAATTTGTTTTTTGTTACATTGATAAATATTTGGGAGGAGTATTTTGGATGAGACAAGAATTAATTATCATAATAACTTCTTATTTAGTGCTATTCGTTGTAGGTGCAATATCCATGTACAGTCTCGATATAGCAAAGGAAAGCGTTCTTGGTATTGATAGCAATTTTTTCACAAAACATATCATTAATATTGCGGCAGGTCTTGTTGTGTTTTTCTTAGCGATGAACGTCCCTTTCCACATATACGAAAAATACTCAAACTTTCTTTATGGCTTAGGTATAATTTTGCTGGCAGCTGTATTTGCTTTTCCTTCGATGAACGGTGCTCATCGATGGATTACAATGGGAAGATTTACATTTCAGCCATCTGAACTTGCAAAAATCCTGATTATACTTTTTCTTTCAGTTTATGTGAAGAAAAACGACAAAGTGATGAACACTTTCTTAAAAGGCTTTTTGTTACCCATCGTCTTTTCCCTTGTCTACGTAGTGTTAATATTTATAGAACCAAACCTCAGTACAGCTTTGTTGACGCTGATGGTATCTTTAGTTACTTTGTACTACGGCGGTGCAAAATTGAGATACTTTATAATATCCTTCTTTTTAGTCGTATTATCCATTGTAATTGCATCAATGTTTGGTTTTTTGCACAGTTATCAACTTGGACGATTACGTTACTTTTTCAGTGGTTCGATTGCCCCGCAGGTAGACATAGCGCTTAGAACTTTAAAAAATTCTGGAGCAACAGGGGCTGGAATAGCGAACGGATGGTTGAAGGTGTACGTACCGGAAGCCGAAAGTGACTTTATTTTAGCGGTTATCGGTGAGGATTGGGGATTTTTTGGGATATTGATGGTAAGCATTGTGTATCTTTTCCTCTCCTACGCTTTAATGAAAGTTGCAAGTTACATTGAAGATGTCGCTGTTAAAATATTCACATGGTCTTACGCAACAATTATACTACTTCATGTTGCAATAAACCTTGGTGTTTTTTCTGGATTTCTCCCAGTTACGGGTATACCACTACCATTTTTGAGTACTGGAGGTAGTTCTATCATGTCTCTTCTTGCAGGATTCGGGATTATACTGTCAGGATTAACTAATAAAGAAGAAAAGAAACCTTTTTACACCGAAGAAGGAGAAAAGGAATGATAATGAATGATTGAGAAAAAGGACAGTAAAAGAATCAAAATTGCGGCAGCTGGTGGGGTTACAGGTGGACATCTTTATCCAAATATAGCTGTCCTAGAAGAATTTCAGAAAAGATACAATATCGAAGTTCTGTACTTTTGCGTGTACGGAAAGATAGAAGAAAGATTCTTACCAAATGTGCACCCCGAGTTTCAAAGATATTCGATTCAAATTAAAGGTCTTGTACGACCTATTTTCCATCCTGAAAATATCTTAAGGTTTGCACGATTAATATCTAACACCATAAAAGTTGAGCAAAAGCTCAAAGAATTTTCACCAGATTTTGTTTACGTAACGGGCGGGTACGTGAGTTATCCTGTTTCTAAGGCAGCTAAAAAACTTCACATTCCTGTGTTTGTTCAAGAACAGAACACCATTCCAGGCAAAGCGAATGTTGCTATCTCGAAATTTGCGCAAAAGGTTTATCTTGCCTTTGAAGAGGCCGCAAAAAGATTTCCAAAGAATGTGAAGAATAAGATAGAAGTTACCGGCAATCCAATATGGGTACGGGAAGGGAGAGTACAGTTACCACATCCAACCGTAATAACCATAGGTGGGAGCGGTGGTAGTGAGTTTCTAAACAAAATAACCTTAGAAATTGCTCAGACAATGCCAAACGTTCATTTTATTCTCTCAACTGGTGGTAGGAAGTTGGAAGGAAAAATCCCTAAGAATGTTGAGGTAAAAGACTATATAGAAAACATGTACGCATATTGGAGATCTGTTGATGTTGCTATAACCCGTGCAGGCGCAACAACAATATCCGAATTAATACATTTTAATGTCCCAGCCATAGTTATCCCATGGGAAGGTTCAACAGAATCTCATCAAATTGTAAACGCGAAGATAATTGAAAAAGAAAAATTAGGAGTTATGATTAGGGAAATTGATTACAACAGGGAACAAGTTGTGAATATCATAGAAGATCTTATTCAAAAAGGACGAAATTTTGAGGAAAGAGAAAATCCAGCTTGTAGAATAGTTGACTCAATTTGCAAAAGTTTAAATATCTGATATACTCAACATGTTAATAAAGTAAAATGAAGAAACGGAGGCGTAAAGATGGAATTTTGCAGCCAAGAAGGCAAAAAGAATCAAGCAAACTCAGTAAAAAAGGTGTATTTTGTTGGCATCGGTGGAATTGGTATGAGTGCTCAAGCCATGCATGAACATTTCTTAGGTAATCTTGTCTTTGGAAGTGATCCGTACAGTTCAGAACGTACAAAATACCTTGAAAAAATAGGCATAAAGGTTTATTATAACCATGAATCGACTAATATCGTTGAGGATTTAGATGAATTGATAGTTACACCGGCGATTTCAAAGGACAATCCTGAATATGTAAGAGCGCAGGAATTGGGTATAAAAATAACAATGAGAATAGATCATTTTAGAAACATTTTGAGCCCATTTAAAGGGTTTGCGGTTACAGGTACAGATGGCAAATCAACAACAACATCAATGCTTGCAAACTGCCTTATCAATCTTGGAGTAGATCCATTTGTTTTTCTTGGTGCTTTGCATAACAAGTTAGAACATGGAAATTACAGAGCTGGAAAGAACAACATAGCGGTTTATGAACTTGATGAAAGTCAACCAGGCTATGAACTCTTCGCACCAGAGTATTTGATAATTACCAACATAAGGGAAGACCATATCGAAAACTACCAAAATCTCGAACACTATTATGAAAGTTTCAAAACACTTATGAAAAACTCAAAATTTGTTGTTACGTTCGCTGATGAGAAAAAATTCCATGGACATACCACATTTGGTGTTTATTCAGGAGATTTTAAACTTGTAGAAAGAAAACAAGAAGGATTCTACCAAACCGTTACTATTTTAACACCATGGGGAGAAAAGAAATTTTTCTTACCTGTTCCTGGCTACCACAACGCACTAAACGCTTTGGCTGTTATATCTTTACTTTCGAGCATAGGGTACGACTTACAAGCTGTTCTTGATTCTTTTGAAGATTTCCAACTGCCTGGTAGAAGGTTTAACGTCAGTTATGACGATCCTGTCAAAAAACTTACAATAGTTGATGATTATGCTCACACAGCTGACGAAATCGATGTACTTTTGAAAACAGCAAGAGAAGTTTATCCAGATAGGAAAATAGTACTTATATTCCAACCTCACAGATATACACGGTTTAAAAGAGAAGCCGAGAAGTTTAAATCTATTTTGGAAAGAGCCGATGAGATTTATATAACAGAAGTCTATGGAGCATTTGAAACAAAGAATGGTGTTAGTGCAAAGAAAATAATTCAGCAAATCTCAAAAGCAAATTTTGTCGAAAAACTTGAAGATCTAAGAGAACTTAGTTACGATAACAACAGCGTTTATATATTTGTAGGAGCAGGGGATATCTACAACATCTCGCAAAGCATAGTCAGAGAACTCTCTTTGCAATAAGGAACGCGATCTTAACTGGGAGGGTAAGTGGTGGTTTTAAGAGAAATTTTCATAAAAGGGTTCAAGTCATTTGCAGATCCAGTACGACTTGAGATATCCAACAGAGTAACCGTCATCGTTGGACCAAATGGTTCAGGCAAATCCAACGTGGTTGATGCTATAAGATGGGTACTTGGCGAACAGTCGATGAAAGAAATAAGAGCGCAAGAACGGGAGGATGTTGTTTTTTGGGGGAATGAAAAAAGACCTCCATCCCAAAGTGCTTATGTTGAGCTTGTCTTTGAAGATGGAAATGAAAAAATTACCGTGTCTCGTGAGCTCTCAAGAGATGGAACAAGCAAGTATTTGCTAAACGGAGATGTTGTTAGATTGAAGGACATAAGAGATTTTCTTATGCAGCATGGTTATGGCAAGAACCCATATTCAATAATAGGGCAAGGTCAGATAGATAAAATCGTTTCTGCAACACCAGAATCCTTAAGGGTAATGATAGAAGAAATTGCAGGTGTTGGTATATACAGAGAAAAGAAAAAAGAAGCTATTTCTAAGCTCGATTCAACTCAGATAAATCTCAACAGAATCAACGACGTATTATTTGAAGTTGATAAGAATAGAAAATCACTTTACTTAAAAGCAAAACGAGCAGAAAGATACGTAGAATACTCTCAGCAACTTGATAGCCTTAAAAAAACTTACTATGGTGGAGTATATAATCTTGAGAAACAAAGATTAGCAGACATGGAAAGTTACCATAAAGAACTAAATAGCATTTTGAAAGATAAGCTTAAACACTTAGCTCAGCTTGAGATTAATTGGTCAACTTTGAGAGATGAATTCAATCAAATAGACATAGAAATGGAAAGTTACACAAAGACACTCGAAGAATTTAAGATCCGTGAAAATCAATTACTTGAGATAAAGGAAAAATTTAGTAAAAAGCTGAGCGAATTGGAGAGTAAATACATAGAACTCACCACACGTACTGACATGCTCAACGAAGAGATAAATTCTTTAAGAAATAGAGATGAAGAGATAAAACTCATTGTGTCCAAAATATCGGAAGAACTTTCCGAAAAACAGGGTATACTTTCAAACCTTGAACAAGAGAAAAACAAGATCTATGCTCAGTACACGGAACAAGAGAAAGAAATATTGAAAAAAAAGCAAGAGTACGAAGAATTAGAGCGAGGTTTGTCGAAAATTCACAACGAAATTGTACGTTTAAACGAGAATAATCAAGACATAAAACACAGATTAGAAATGATTCACAACCAAAGGCTCAGTAAAGAAACACGAAAAACAGAGCTAGAAGAGGAAATTAATGATCTTGAAAAACATCTTCTTGAGATTGTCGAGAAAGAAAATGAATTGGTAAAAGAGTTGGAAACCATTAGAAGTTCGATTGATGAATACAACAAAATAAGAGAACAAAAAACCTCAGAACTTGAGAACATCGTTAGGAAATATAGAGAATTAAAAGCAGAGATAGAGGTGATAAAAAGACAAATCAGCGAATACCAAGGATTTGGTCACGCAATTAGAAAGATCTTTGAAAATAAAGATATATTCAACGGATTGATAGATGTTGTAATAAATTTAATTGACTTTGATAAATCACTTTCCACAGCCTACGAAACACTTCTCGGTGGAGCAGCCCAACATGTTGTTGTTAAAACAGCTGAAGATGGAAAGCAAATCATAGAATTTTTGAAAGTTGGCGAATATGGTAGGGCTACATTTATTCCTCTCGATCTCATAGACTCTTCATTTTCACCAATAGATAGTTTAGAAAAAGAAGATGGTTTTGTAGGATACGCTGCAAAACTTTTAAGAGTTCCTAAAGAGTATGAGGCTTTATCGTATTACCTTTTTGGAAATGACATCATAGTCAAAGACATAGATTCAGCCATATATCTGAAACGAAGGTACAACCTTCGTTCGAGAATTGTTACACTCGATGGTGAACTAATCTCAGGTAAAGGTGCAATGACAGGTGGACGCTCGAAGGAGGATTACTCGAACTCTATAGTTGCACGAAGAGTTAGATTGAAAACCCTTGAAGAAGAAATCAAAACCATTGATAACGAAAGACAATTAATAGAAGATGAAATAGCATTGATAACTCAAGAATTAAGACAGTTGCAAGACAGTGTGAACATCCTTAGAGAAGAGCTTGCCACAATTTCAAGTAGAACAATTTCCTCGAAAAGAGTACTCGAAGAGCTACAAAAGGCACTTAAAGAAGTCAGGAATGAATTGTCTGATCTTGTAAAACTTGAGGCTGAGTACAATGCAAAATACGAAGGAAATGTGGCAAGAATTGAAAATCTTGAGAGTCAGCTTAAGGAGCTCGAAGCAAAAAAGAAAATACTTCAAGACAGTGTGAATACATTTTCAAAGGAACTTGACGAACATAGGAAAAAACTTGAGCAACTTAACGAATCCATTGCAACGTACAGGGCAGAAGTCAAAAATCTACTTGAAAGAAAGATTCAGTATGATGCAGAAAGTGATAGAATAAAAGCAAGAATACAAGAAATAAAATTTGAACTCACTGACTTAAAATCAACTATCTCCAAACTGGAAGAACAAATAGACGAAACAAAGAAATTCTTAATAGAAAATGATAGAGAACTTGAAACGTTGAAAAATACCGCACAAGATATATTTGCCGACATTAGGGAGAAGAAAACAGGAAAAGAAGAAAAGTTACAACAACTACAATCACTCGAACAAGAAATACGAGAGGTAAAAACACAAATTGAAGCAATAAAAGAACGAATTCACGAAACAGAAATGAGATTGCAGGAAATATCGTTTAGAATCTCAAATATTCCGGAAGAATATCGTGAGTCTATTGAAATAGAACCGGAAAAACTCGACGAGCTTGGAAATGAGATTAAAGATATAGAAAACAAAATAAAAATGCTTGGAACAGTTGACACAACAGCGATAGAAGAATACAAAAATGTCGAGGCAGAATACAACGAGTTGATGAAACAAAAACTCGATCTTGAAGAAGCAAAAAGGAAGTTGGAACAGTTAATTGAGCAAACCGATGCTCAGGCACGCGAACAATTTTTGAGAACGTTCAATTTAATAAATGGTGCATTTAAATCTTACATAGAAACACTCTTTTACGGCGGAACTGGTGGAATGAGGATCTTAGATGATGGTGATATACTCGAATCAGGAATAGAAATAAGTATTTCAAAGGCAGGGAAAAGAGTGCAAAAACTCCAGTTATTATCTGGTGGAGAAAAAGCACTTGTTGGTATCGCATTGATAATGGCGATGCTGGAGGCAAACAAAGGTGTATTTTACGTTCTTGATGAAGTTGACGCGCCACTTGATGATTACAACTCTGAGAAATTCAGAAGACTGCTTGAGAATGAACAATCACAATTTGTTGTTATAACACACAACAAACTTATCATGGAGGCAGGAGATATAGTTCACGGTGTAACAATGGTTGATGGTATATCAAAAGTATTGGAAGTTAAAATGGAGGAGGTAACAGCATGAGATATTTATACTTCTTACAACAATTTTTTGAAAGACTTCCGGCACCGGCTTTCATAAAGGATAACAAAGGCAGGTACATATGGGTAAACAAAGAATTGGAAAATCTACTCCAGTTGACTGAAGAAAAACTTGTTGGAAAATTCGAATCGGAAATACTTAGAGACGAACAGATCGATGAAATTGATAAAAAAGTTATGAAAACAAGAAGAAATCTCACACATGAGAAAGTTATAAACGGAAGACACTTCAGTGTCCAAAGAATGCCTATAAGACTCGGCACGGGCTCGTATGGAGTTGCGGGTATAATGTTTGATATAACCGAAAAAATACTTGAACAAACACTCTATAAACTCCAATCTTTTGTTGAACAGATAATAATCGAGTCTTTCAGTGCCTCCGAAGGTGATGTTACAAAATTCGTAATCGAGCTTTCAAAAAAATTCCATGCGGAGTATCCAGACATAGCTGTCGTGTTGTTAAAAGATGATCAATACATCATAGGCAACGATAATCCAAAGATCATTGAAAAAGCCAAATCTATAAATGAAATTAAAATGTTCACATTGGAAAAGAGGACATATCAAGTTATACCAGTTGAAAATTATAAATTCATAGTACACATTCCTGAACAGTACACAAGTATAGCAAAAGCTCTATCGACTTTTTTAAGTTCACATGTATTAGCCTCCGTTAGATTTTTACAGGCTCAGAAGATTTATAAAGACATGTTTAACAGTTTCGAGAGTCTCATAAAACTGATAGGTTTATGGGAGCAAAATGTAACCCTGGAGAGTTTTTTACAAACAATGCTAAGTGAACTTGTGAAATTGGTACCCGAAGCCCAAAAAGCATCCATTTGGTTACTTGATGGAGATATTTACAAATGTGTGGCTGTTCATAACTATAGTGAGGAGGTTAAAAATACAACAATTAAGTCTTCTGAGGATAATTACGGTCCTTTAATTGGCGAAAATAGAGTTATGGAACTAAAAGAAGCATATAAAATTAACTTAAAAAGCCCACAAAAAGAATTGTGGGAAAAAGCTGGTGTCACAGACCCGAATTTCGTACCGTTGGTTGGAAGTGTGAAGATAGGTGAAAAAAGACTTGTGATAATTTCACTTGACAACTTTGAAGCCAAAAGCTTTTCAGAAGCGAGTAAGAAGATACTTCAGATCTTAGTTGACATGCTCTCTGTATTTCTTAAAAGTAAATACTCTTAAATTTGAGAAAGAGGTCTGACGTGTTCAGATTAGAGAAAATCTTGTCTCTTAGAAAAAGGGAAGAGGAAATTTTAAAAGATCAACTAAACAAAGTACGTCTTAGAATCAGACAAATAGAAGAAGAAATTGAGAAAACACAAATGACAAGAAAAGAAGTAGAAGATCAACTGCGCACTTCACAAAGTGGTGCGCAGGTTAGTTTTTTATTGTACCTTTTGAGAATGTACAATGATTACATCAAGTTATTAAGCGACAGGTTGTCTAATCTAAGATCAGAAGAAGAAACTATCCTGAGAAACTTTCTTGAAAAAAGAACAGAAAAAAGAAGTTTTGAGAAACTCAAAGAGCGTTATTTGGAACATGAAAAATTACAGTTGGATAGAAAGGAAAGGTTAATAATCGATGAGGTAGCGTTGCAAAAATATTTTCGAAACACCGGAGGTGAATAATATGCTGCATCTATTCAAAATAGTAAGTGCGTTTATAACTATTCCAGGCATTTTTGTAACCGCTTTTTCCATCATCTTTATTTTTTATTCAAAAACCGATAAAAGTGTCAGGTATACAATGCAGAAAAATATTAGAAAAGATAGATACTTGTTTTTAGTGTTTGCGATAATAATGTATCTTATCTCCTCAAGTTGGTTTACATATCTTATCTCAAAATCCTTAGTTCTAGTTGACACAGAAGACAATGGAAAATATATCGTTGTACTTGGTGGTGGCGTTGATAAGTTTGATCAAAGGTATGAAATAGGTAAACATACTCTAAGAAGATTGTACAAAGCTTTGGAATTGTATAAGAAAAACCCAAGAAAGATAATCGTCACTGGTGGAGTTGTAGATAAAGGTTTACCAGAGGCTTTGTTTATGAAAAAGGTGCTTATCAACTTTGGTATTCCTGAGGAGGATGTAATAATTGAAAATAAAGCAAGAAACACGTTTGAAAATGGCAAATACACTCGCGAGTTGATAGGCGATACGGCCATCACACTTGTTACAAGTTCTTTACACATGAAAAGAAGTTTGTGGGTGTTTAAAAAATTCTTTAGTAAAATCTATTATTCAAGTGCTGATGTGCCAATAGATTTTAGAAATTCCTACCTCGATTACTTGCCATCGTTTGAAGCGTTCTCCACTACTTGCTATTTTTTTCGCGAGGTTATTGGAATTTTACAGTATTGGTTAGTCTATGGTGGTTGACATTTTTTGTTCAGGAGGGGGCATAAATGTTTCCTTTATATGATACAATCCCAAGTTTAAAAAGACCTTTTGTTAACGTAGCGATAATAACTGCCAACATCTTAGTTTTTATCTACGAAATAATCATTTCTGGAATGGACTTCTCAGGTACCGCACTTGAGGAATTTTTCTATACATATGGTTTCGTTCCGGAGCAGATGTATTATGTCTTTCCTTTTGTGGCACTTTTTACTCACATGTTCGTCCATGGAGGATGGTCACATATAATAGGTAACATGTGGTTTCTGAAGATATTTGGTGATAACGTAGAAGACGCTTTTGGTCATTTCAAATACTTATTATTTTACGTAACTGGCGGAATATTTGCTCTCTTTTTTCATATTATATTCAACCCATTTTCTCCGTACCCTCTTGTTGGGGCTTCAGGTGCTATTTCGGCTGTGATGGGCGCTTACTTTGTATTATTTTATTATTCTCGTATAGTTTCGCTTGTTTTTCTTATACTACCGTTTATCGTTGAAATTCCCGCTTTCATATACCTTCCATATTGGTTTATAATTCAAGTTGCTAACGGTCTACTTGCTGACATCACCGGTACAGGAGTAGCCTACTGGGCACATGCTGGCGGTTTCATATACGGTGTACTCGTAGGTATGAGAGTAAGAAAGAAAAGATATTGGTACTGATACTTGTATTATCGATTTGAAAGGAGTCGGAGAAAATGGGGAAAAAGATAGTAATCGTTAGTACTGGCGGTACTATAGCGATGGTAAAAAAGGGCAGAACGGTTGTACCTTTTGATAAAGGTAACGCGCTTGTTACGGATATTCCAGAACTTTACGATATAGCTGATGTTGAGTTATACGAATTTTCCAACGTACCAAGTCCTTATATGACACCTTCAAGTATGTGGAATCTTGCTAAAACTATAGATGAATTACTCGAGGAAAAAAATTACGATGGTGTTGTTGTAACACACGGTACAGATACATTGGAAGAAACTGCATATTTTCTTGATCTTGTTCTGAAGACAGAAAAACCTGTTGTCTTAACTGCATCCATGAGAAATATTAGCGAACTGAGTACAGACGGACCAAGAAACGTACTATCATCAGTTATGGTAGCTACATGTGATGAATCATACGGTATGGGAGTAGTTGTATGTCTAAACGATGAAATACATGCTGCAAGGGAAGTTACAAAGACGTATACGAGTAACGTTGCGACCTTCGATTCACCAGGTTACGGTCCACTTGGTGTTGTGGATGAGAACAACGTTATTTATTTCAGAAAATCGCTAACAAGAGAGAAGATATATACAGATAAAATAGAAGAAAAAGTAGCCATCGTTAAAACATTCACAGGTGATGATGGTTCAATTCTCAAAGCGGTGTATCAACTTGGTTACAAAGGGATCGTACTCGAAGGTTTTGGTAGAGGGAATGTTCCGCCCCAGCTTTCCATTGTTGTGGAAGAGGTAATCAAAAATGGTATACCTGTTGTAATAACTTCAAGATGCTTTAAAGGTAGAGTTTTCCCTATCTATGGATACAACGGTGGTGGAGCGGACTTGCGAAGAAGAGGAGCAATATTAAGTGAACATCCATTAGCCCAAAAGGCACGGGTAAAGTTAATGATAGTGCTTGGAAAAACAAACAACATTGAAGAGATAAGAGAATATTTTGAAAGACATATAGGAGGAGCGATAAATGAAATTGAGCGTTAGGCAACAGGCTTTGTTGGTAGTCTTATCATACGCCGCTTTAATGCTTATAGCATTTGCTCTATTCAAAACACTTCTTTATGTTTTTGTATTTTCCTTAGTCTCTATTCTTATAGTCAACTTTATATTGAAAAATCTACTGCGCTTGAAAATTCCGTATCCACTCGCTGTGACGATATCGTTATTATTTTACTTTTTCGTGTTAATCTACGCCTTCATAAACATAATTCCCCCCGTTTTCAAGCAGGTGTCATCTTTTTACGATTTTATGAAAAAAATACTTGATTCGAAATATTGGGAAAATTATTTGGTAGATAATCCTGACCTTTCCGAAACAATTGGTAATATCGTTGCTTGGGCAAGTCCAAAGATAAGTGAATTATTCAGTACTTTGGCAATAACAATGGCAAAAAGCGTTCCTAATACTCTTACTGTAATGTTTTATAGTATATTGTTTACCGTTTACATAACCATTTATACAAGCTGGACAACAAAAGCTTTACCTGGACTGTTTCCTAAGAAAGTTAGACCACTGATAGAAGATTTTTTGAAAAAACTTGGTATAGCACTTTCCAGCTATGTTGACGTTATGCTTCTTGGGGCTTTCGTGGTGGCTATATCTTTTTATGTGCTGTTCAGTTTCTACTTACCAGAATACAAAGTCTTGTTGTCTTTCTGGGGATTTGTCACCAATTTCATCCCGATCGTCGGTGTTGTGATAGAATGGATACCGATCCTTATAGTAAGTCTTGGTTTGGGGTTGAAAAACTTTATAATAGTCAACACCATCGTCATGTTAATTCACCTGGGGGCATTCTTATTCTTTATTTTTATAATGAAAAAAAGGGCTGACATCAACCCTGTGCTCATGCTTATATTTATATTCCTCATAGGCTTGTTCTACGGACTTGTTGGAACATTTTTTGCAGTACCGGTAGCAATATTTTTTGTAACACTATGGAACGAGTTTATCAAAAGTGAACTTGACAAAGAGATGTGAAATTTTATTCAAAAACGTGTTCATGAGATGGGAACGTTCTATTTTTTACTTCATTTTTGTACTCTTTCACTGCGTTTAGCATTACATTGTACGCATCAGCGTATCTTTTAACAAATTTCAAGTTTAAATTAGTCAATCCTACGACATCATGAAAAACTAACACTTGTCCATCACAATACCTACCGGCACCTATTCCAATGGTAGGTATTTTTAAGCTCTCTGTTACCTCTTTTGCAACACCTTCAACCACAAGTTCTAACACAATGGCAAAACATCCAAGCTCTTCAAGTATTTTTGAATCTTTGAGAATTTTTGCTCTACTTTCAGGTGTTTTACCCTGCACGCGATGACCTCCGAGCAAATTCACTGATTGAGGAGTGAAACCAAGATGTCCCATCACAGGAATACCTGCGGCTATTATTCTTTGAATTGCTTCTGCGTGTTCCTCGCCACCTTCTAATTTTATTGCGTTTGCCCCCGCTTTCATCATTAAGCCCGCATTTTCTACAGCCTTCTCAACACTTACTTCGTAAGACAAAAACGGCATGTCACCTATTATGAAAGCATCTGGAACTGCTCTTCTAACAGCCTTTATATGAATCAACATATCTTCCATAGTAACTGGAATGGTACTGTCGTATCCGAGTAACACGTTTCCCAAGGAGTCTCCAACAAGTAGTAATTCTATACCGGCTTCGTATGCTATCTTAGCTGTAGGATAGTCGTATGCTGTAATCATAGTTATAGGTTCTTTTCCCTTCATATCTATTATTTTTTTTGTCGTTATCATGCTGAATACCTCCTATTTGAAATTCCAAATAGCTCAATTAAATTATAACACTTTGTGATATAATTTTGTATGCGAACTAATATTTGAATCTTTTATTGGAGGTGTCAGCTATGAGATGGGACTTAACAAACATTTACAGTTCATTTGACTCGGAAGAATTTCTCTCAGATCTGAAAAATCTAGAAAACGATCTAAAAGAATTTACATTGTGGTGCAATGAAAATCTACAAGTGAACCAGAACAAGCATCAAGTAGAAGATAAACTCGAGTATGTGATAAACAAGTTCAACGATCTTTCGTTAAAAGCAAGTAAATTGTACAATTTTGCAAGTCTAACATTAAGTGCTGATTCGAACAATGAAACTGCATCAAAATACCTTGATATTATCAGAAGCAAGCTTGTTGATCTATCGATGATTCGAACAAAGTTAAGAAAATTTTTGAAAGAGTCTGAGATAGATTTTGAAAAATTGAATTCACCTACATTACAGTCCCATTCATATGTTCTAAAAGAACAAAAGTTACTATCAAAATATATGCTCTCGGAAAACGAAGAAAAGATTATAAGTCTTATGAGATTAACAGGTGGCAACGCCTGGAATAATCTTTATGAAAAGACAACGTCAAATTTAATGTGTGAGTTGGAGATTAACGGTGAAGTTAAAAAGCTTCCATTAATGAAAGTAAGAAACATGGCTTATGAACGCTCAGAAGAATTGAGAAAAAAGGCATATGAATCAGAATTAAAAGCTTGTGAAAAAGTTTCTGACGTGATCGCACAATGTTTAAACAACATAAAAGGGGAATTTATCACAGAAGTCAAATTGAGAGGCTACACTTCCCCACTTGAACCTATGCTTTTTGAAAATAGAATAACAGAAGAAACGTTTAATGCGATGATGGAAGCTGTTAAAGAATCAATGCCCACGTTAAGAAAGTATTTAATAAAGAAAGCACAGTTATTAGGTTATGAGAATGGACTTCCATGGTACAATCTGTTTGCCCCAATCGGTGGATACGATAAGAAATGGACATTTGACGAAGCAAGAAAATTTATTGTAGAAAAACTTTCCACATTCTCTGAAGAGCTTGGTGCCTTTATAGATCAAGCCTTTGAGAAAAGATGGATAGATGCCGAAACACGTCCAGGAAAACGTGGAGGTGCTTTTTGCTCGTCTGTTAAAGCCTTAAAAGAGTCCAGAATACTTATGAGTTTCGATGGTACACTTGACAATGTTCTGACGCTCGCACACGAATTGGGACATGCATTTCATAACTATTGTCTCAAAGATGAAACACCTTTGAACAGTACAACTCCTGCGACACTTGCAGAAACAGCTTCAATATTTAACGAGACTCTTTTGCTCAGTACAATCAAACAAGAAGTAAAAACCGACGAGGAGAAATTGGCATTACTCGATAAAGAACTTTCGGATGCCGTGCAGATAATTATTGATATCTACAGCAGGTTCTTATTCGAAAGTGCAGTTTTTGAAAAAAGAAAGAATGGTCCATTAAGTGTTAACGAATTTAAACAGTTAATGTTGGATGCCCAAAAACAAGCTTATGCCGATGGATTGGACCATAACTTTTTGCATCCATACATGTGGATTGTGAAACCACACTATTATTCGCCAACATTTCACTTTTATAACTTCCCGTACACATTTGGAATGTTGTTTGGACTTGGCGTGTATTCAATGAAAAACGAAGACGGATTTTTTGAAAAATACAAAAAGCTTTTGTCATCAACTGGCAAAGGCACAGCCGAAGAAGTTGCAAAAAGTGTAGGAATAGATATAACTAAGAAAGACTTCTGGAAGGCTTCGCTGAACATTTTAGAGAGTGCAGTCGAAGAATTTCTGAAAATACAGGGGGCAGAGAGACATGAAATCAGAATGCAAAAGTAGATATTTTGGTAACACTAAGGAAGGGATAGCTGTAGATGAATATACCTTAATTAACGAAAAAAGAACGACTGCTAAAATACTCACCTACGGTGGTATTATTAGAGAGCTTTGGGTACCATCGAAACAAGGGAAATTTATCGATGTTGTACTTGGATACGATACACTTGAAGAATACGAGAAAAATCCTGGTTTCCTTGGTACGATCGTGGGAAGATTTGCCAACCGAATAGCTTATGGAAAATTTGAAATCGATGGTGTAAGTTATCAACTGGCCTTAAATGATAGAGGTAGACCAAATTCGTTACATGGTGGATACAAAGGTTTCCATACGAAGGTTTGGAAAGCATCTTCAAGTGTAACACCAGAAGGTGTAAAGCTTACATTAAGATACCTTAGTCACGACGGAGATGAAGGATATCCGGGTAACCTCGATGTAACAGTCATCTATACACTTACTAATGATAACGAACTGAAGATTGAATATTTCGCCACAACGGACAAACCTACAATAGTTAATTTGACTCAACACAGCTATTTTAATCTTGCTGGTGGTGGAAAGATTTATGATCATTACGTAATGATAAATGCAGATAAATATACACCGGTAAATGAGTACCTCATACCTACCGGTGAAATAGCCCAAGTTGAAAATACACCTTTTGATTTAAGAAAACTCACAAAAGTTGGTCAAGCTATACAAAAGTTAATGGACTCACCAGCAAGAGGCTTTGACTTTAACTTTGTACTGAACGGTAACTTAGCAGCAATAGTGCAAGAGCCTGTAACAGGGATAAGAATGGAGGTTTATACAACAAAGCCCGGACTGCAATTTTATACGGGGAATTATTTGGCTGGATTAAAAGGCAAATATGGTCAAATATACGATCAGCATACTGGTTTTTGCCTTGAGACGCAATATTTTCCTGACTCTCCAAATCATAAGAATTTTCCAAACACCGTACTAAGACCAGGTGAAGTTTACAAACATAACACAACTTTCAAATTCACAATCACAGAATAAAAAAAAGAAGGCATGGTTTTCCATGCCTTCTTTACTAATAATGCTAATTTATTGGTGAAACAGCTAACTTAACAGGTTTCAAGTCAAGCAAAACATTGAGCGCTCCGTATGTTTCAACCTCATTTATCTTTCCCCATAATCATTTTGGTTTGTTATCAATTCAAACCTAAAAGGTTATTGCTTTAAAACCTCAAATATTTTTTATTATCACTCTTGACAAATGAGTGCTAACAATGTAAAATATAATTGATGATTGCGAGAAAAATATTTTGGAGGTGGAGATATATGGCAAAAAAGGAGTATGTTGTAGGTATCGACCTTGGAACAACGAACTCTGTGATTGCGTGGATGAAACCAGATGGTTCCATAGAAGTTATTCCTAACGCCGAAGGTAACAGAACCACACCATCTATAGTTTCATTCACAAAATCTGGAGAGATACTTGTTGGTGAACCTGCTAAAAGGCAACTTATACTGAACTCAGATAGAACCATAAAATCTATAAAAAGAAAAATGGGTTCAGATTACAGGGTGAGGATCGATGACAAAGAATATACCCCACAAGAAATCAGTGCATACGTACTCAAAAAACTTAAGAAAGACGCAGAAGAGTATCTTGGTGGTGAAATTAAAAAGGCAGTTATTACTTGTCCAGCTTACTTCAACGACGCACAACGACAAGCTACAAAAGAAGCTGGTATCATAGCTGGTCTTGAGGTGCTTAGAATAATCAACGAACCAACCGCCGCTGCTCTCGCTTACGGTCTTGATAAAATGGAAGGTGAAAGAAAGGTCCTTGTATACGATCTTGGTGGTGGTACTTTCGATGTATCTATTCTCGAAATAGGTGGCGGAGTTATTCAGGTGATTGCCACAAGTGGAAATAATCATCTTGGAGGAGATGATTTTGACCAAAGGATTATTGATTATCTTGCAGACGAGTTTAAAAAACAATACGGTGTTGATTTGAGGAGTGATAAGCAAGCACTTCAGAGATTAAGAGATGCAGCCGAGAAGGCAAAGATTGAACTTTCATCAAAGCTTGAAACAGACATCAGCTTACCTTACATTACGGCAACGGCTGAGGGTCCACTGCACTTAGAGATGAAATTGACAAGGGCAATGTTTGAATCACTTACAAGAGATCTTGTTGAAAAGACAAGAGAACCTGTCGAGAGGGCTTTAAGTGATGCAAAACTTTCGCCAAGAGATATAAATGAAATAATACTCGTTGGCGGTATGACACGAGTACCTATGGTTCAAAAGTTCATAAAGGATATATTTGGTAAAGAGCCAAACAAAAGTGTTAATCCTGATGAGGCAGTTGCTATAGGTGCAGCTATTCAAGCAGCTATACTCGCTGGTACAGAAGGTGCAAAGGATAAAGATGTTGTACTTGTAGATGTAACACCTTTGACACTTGGTGTGGAAGTTAAAGGAGGATTGCTTGAACCAATCATCCCAAGGAATACGACGATACCAATTAAGAAAAGTAAAGTCTTTACAACTGCTGAAGATGGCCAGACAAGTGTTGAAGTTAGGGTGTATCAAGGTGAACGTGCAATGGCAAGGGACAACATATTCCTTGGTAGCTTCCAACTTGTTGGAATTCCACCTGCCCCAAGAGGTGTACCACAAATTGAAGTTACTTTCGACATAGACAGCGATGGTATAGTGCATGTATCTGCTAAGGATCTTGGAACTGGTAAAGAACAATCAATGGTTGTAACAGGAAGACACCAATTGAGCAGTGACGATATAGAAAGAATGATTAAAGAAGCCCAAATGTATGAAGAGCAAGACAAAAGAAAACGTGAGGAAGTTGAACTTAAAAACAAAGCAGACGATATGGCTTATCATATCGAAAAGATCCTAAAAGAAAACGAAGGTAAGGTACCTGTTGAAACGAAAAATAGACTCGAAGAGATAATAAAAGATCTTAGAGATGCTATCAACAAAGACGATATCGCTAAAGTCAAGATGCTTTACGATGACTTGCAAAGAGAAAGTATAAAGATTGGCGAGTATATTTACAAACAACAGGCACAAGGAGGTACTGGTTCTGCCTCAACCGGTAGCTATGAAAGTTAGTTGCAAGAGTCAATCTTCAAACCTGATATAAATTGATTGTAAACTGGACACCGCTTAGTAGGGTGTCCAGTTTTTGTTTTATTGGAAATGTCAAATGCTTATTATTCTCTGTACTTTATGATATAATAAGCATACCTAAACAAAAATATTACTATGGAGGAGGGGGGTTATTGATGGGAAACATCTTAAAAAACTTTCTTTTTTGGATTGCTGGAATATTTTTAATCGTTATTATTATACTTTTGATGTCTGTTTATAGATCTTCTTTTGATGTGACGGAGTTCAAGGATGTAAAGCTTTCAGTTGATGGCAAAGATTCAAGTTTCCCTGCGTTTCTGATATTTAAGGACAATGAGGAACACAAAATTACCATGGAGATAGATGGAGAAAAATATGAAGGGAAAACACTCGCTGCAGCATTCACGGCCAACAGGTACATTAAGATTTTTAAAAACAATGAGTTGATTTTTGAACTTTCTGATATAAATGGTAATTTAAATAGTTGGCATCGATACATACCTATATTGCTTGAAGGAAAGATTAGAATAGAGTTATGCTTTGTCAGTAACGGTGGTATAGAGAAAAAATTTTTCATAGGCGAAAACAAAGAAATTATGAGGTTTATAGAACGCGCGAATCTTATTGAATCGAGTATGTTCTACCTTGGTACAGGATTCATGTTGGCGTTTTTTGTGGTTGGTGTGCTCTTATTCTACGGTCTAAAAGAAAAAGCGTTCTTATTTGGTAGTTTGGCTATTACGTTCCCCGTTTTAACAGCTATCGATGAAATGAATTTGTTTTTGATCCCTGTTCTTCTTTGGAAAAAAATAGCTATTGTCGGTGCTGCAGCTGCTATGTTCATGGCCTTTTTGTTCGTTAAAGAGATTTTTAAATCAAAAATTAAATTATATGAAAAGGTTTATCTTTTTGTCTATTGGATATTGTTCCTTCCAGTTTTATTTTCACCAAGTTTGGCATCATTAAGAGCCAACTATTCAAATTTTTACCTCTTTTCTCTTATACTAATATTGTATCTTTCTTACTTGTCGATTGTTGAACCAAAAAAACTGAATGAAAGATTAGTTACTATGGGATTTGCCGCTGTACTTGGTGCTACAATATTGTCCATTTTAGCCGTCGTTAAAGTTATCACTCTTGACTTTATGTTTTTCAACATTGGTCAATTGGCATTTGGTATAACTGTGGCTATTTATATAACGTCGAAAGCTATAGACTCTTTCAACGAAACTAAACGAATGAACGAAGCAATAACTAACTTAATGGAAGAACAGACCAGAGTTATACACAAATTGGTTGATTCCAAAAACAAGATAAACGAACTATCAGAAGCAACTGTTAAAGAATTAGAGGTCTTCGGCAATTTGGAGTCAGATATCAAAGAAACATTCAAGATATCACGAAACAGCCTGACAAATTTGATGGAAAGTGTGGAAAATTTCATCGGATTTCTTGACAATTTGTTCGAAACCAGTGCAAGATTTGAAAAGATAATAAACACTTCCGAGTCTTTAAATAAAGAGATTCTTGAACTTTCAAATTCAAGCAAAACTGAAAACAGCGAAACTGAGAAATTACTTATAGAATTTGAAACTAAAAGTCAGTTCTTAAGAGAAAGTTTTATAAGATTGAGTAACGATTTTGAAAAGATAAAAGATGTCACAAAAATGATAAAGGACATCGCCGTTCAAACAAATTTACTTTCTTTGAACGCTTCTATAGAAGCGGCGAGGGCAGGGGAAGCTGGAAAAAGTTTTTCAGTAGTAGCAGGTGAAATAAGACAGTTGTCAATCGAGACGGCGAAATTCGCTCAAAACATAGAAGAAAACACAGGAAATATACTTGTTCAATTTCAAAGCTTTAGCAAAGAGCTTTTGAGCTTGATAGAAAATTTGGGAATCATTATTGAAAGAAATAGAAAATTTTCCAAGTCTCTCGACAAATTTATCGTAAACGTTGATTTTATGACAAATAATTTTGAAAACATGGTTATAACATATGAAAAGCAAAAAGAGGACATAAACAGGGTTAAGGAAAATATAAAGAATATAACCAACATAGTTGAAGAGCTTGAAAGATCTTTCAAACTTATGTTAGATGCTCAAAAAAAGACATTCGAGTCTATGTATGTCATAAGTACTAAGGTGGAAGAAATTCAAAAATTTCTGTAGTTTAAAAAATCAAGAATTACGTAACTCTGGATCTTTAGGAAAATAAACTAAAAAAGTAAGGTTACCATTTAAGGTAACCTTACTTTTTATTAATTATCACTTTTAATCTCTACTTCGTGTTATTAAAATCATCCTGAGAAGTTGCAAAATTGCCATAAGTGTGGCAGCAACATAAGTCATAGCAGCCGACGAGAGCACAGCTCTTACACCTTTTAATTCATCTTTTGGCATCATTAGATTTCTCTCAAGAATCTTCATAGCACGTCTACTTGCATCAAACTCAACGGGAAGTGTTATTACCGAGAATAAGACAACAGCCAAGAAGAGTAGTATTCCAAATCGTGCAAGTCCGATTGCACCAGTTACCAGACCAATTATGAAGAATATCCAGGCTAAGTTTGACGAAAAGCTTGCAACAGGTGCTATGGCGTTTCTTATAACTATAGGAACGTAATTACTCGCATGTTGGATAGCATGACCGATTTCATGGGCTACGACACCAAGAGCAGCTATAGAATCACTTCCATACGTAGCCTGTGATAATCTTACCACCTTTTCTCTTGGATCGTAATGATCAGTCAAAGAACCAGGTATAGCCTCGACTCTTACATGGTAGAGTCCTGCCGAATCAAGAATGAATCTTGCAAGTTCTGCTCCCGTCATACCAATACGAGATTTAGCTTGAGAATATCTTGAGAAATTAGACTGCACCATGAGCTGTGCCCACAACGCCAAGAGTAATGCTGGAATCAAGATAATAAAGGTTGGATCGTAAAAAAGCATGTTTCCACCTCCTCAACTCTCTGAACTTTATAATTCTGTTTTCAACCTCCAATATTCTTCGGCAAGTATACTCATATGAATCACATCCCAATAATGTCCTTTGTAGTATCTACCTTGTCTTTCTCTTCCTTCCTGTATGAAACCACATTTTTCATAGACCCTTATAGCACGGGGATTATTTTCAAATACCTTTAGCCATATACGATTCAAATTCAGATATTCAAATCCATATCTGAGCATTAATTTTGTAGTTTCAGTACCTATACCTTTGTTCCAATACGTATGATCATATATAGCTATCCCGTATTCGGTACTCCTTGTTATCCAATCTATGTTCTTAAACCCAGCTGTGCCTACAAGTTTACCATCAACTTCTATACCCAAGGTTAAATTGTTGTGAGATATTGCATTTCGTTTTATCCATTCTTCCTCAAGAAAATTGTTTACGGGAAAGAATAAACTTACGAATTCTTTTATTTCCTCATTGTTTAAATAATCAACAAGAGCTTTTGAATCTGAAATCTCCAACGGCCTCAGCTTAACCATATCACCTTTCATTATCAATGCGATCATCTCCTCTCATAGTTCTCAACAATGTTTATTATTTCTCTTAACCCGAGATTTCTAAGATGAACAATTTCAAGTTGATTTTTATTTTCGTTCAGCTCGTCCAAGCTCATGATCTTCATTTTCTTCTCCGTGTTTACTTTGTACGTTACTGTGTAAAATTTCTCGTACCTTTCCCAAAATTCTTCAACAGTGCCAAAAAAAGCAATTTTTCCAAACTTTAACACCAAAATCTTATCGCAAACTTCCTCAATTTCATCTTCATCGTGTGTAACATATAAGACAATCTTTCCGGCATTTCTGTACTGTTTAACCAAATTCTTAACCACTTGCTTAGTCTCCACATCAAGCCCTTCCGCTGGCTCGTCTAAAAGCACTATCTGAGGATCTTTCAAAAGACTTACAGCGATCGAAACTCTTTGCTTCTGCCCTTTTGAAAGATGTGATGGTTTTAGTTTTATAAAATCTTGAATGCCAACCCTCGATGAGATTTCACTTATGATAGCCGATGATTTAAATATTTTATGGAAATATCTTAAATTATCCTCAACGCTAAGCTCTGGTATAAGTGCAACCTTTTCCGAGATGTATGACACAATCTGTCTATATTCGCGAATATTTTTAAAAACGTCTTTTTCATTAAAATGAATCATCCCTTTGGTTGGACGAAGAAAAGTTGCAACAATATTCAAAAGCGTACTCTTACCGCTTCCATTTTCGCCTATTATTGCAGCCACTTGCCCTGGAAAAAATTCCGCAGATATACCTTCTAGAATTTTTTTATTGTTCTTAAATTTTTTTTCAACGTCTTTAACTTTTAACATATTAAAACTCCTCAAAATTGAAAATTTCACATCCTAGGAACTTTAAGGATCAGTTTATTATTACTATCCAACTCAACTGATTGGTTCAATGCTCTCACTTTTAAAGGATCAATATCTGAGTTTAAGTAAGTAATCACATATGCCTTCTCCGTTTGGTTATAGATAATTTGAAATCCTTGAGGGTGTGTTGATAAATAATTATTAGTCACAAGATAACCAATTATATCCCCACTTGTTGGTGGATTTTGTTCCAAGGTTAGCATCTGAATTAATGCCTGATTAAGAACTCTAAAGTTCGAAGCAACATTGGTAGCCTTAGCTTGCTGGAGTGCGTTTATACCAACTGGCGTTGCAACAGACATTAATGCAGCTATTATCGACATCACAATAAGTAATTCAATCAGAGTAAATCCTCTTCTCAAACTTTGCACCTTCTTTTGGGTTATATTATGAAATTATGCTCTCACTGGCAAGACTATGTACATATAACCACCCACGTTCCTTGGATTAATTTGCAACGGACTAAGACTATCTACAAAATTGAATTCTATCTCTTTCTCATCGATATGACGTACAGCTTCGTTAAGAAACTTAGGATTAAAATTAACTATAAGATCTTCTCCATCTTTTGTTACAGGTATACTCTCAACAACTTCTCCGAAGTCAGAACTTTGGCTTGCGAGTTCCATAACATCATCCGTGATCTTTAACTGTACCTTTTCATTTCCTCTTTTTGCTATTATCATAACACGCTTTAACGCTTCCGAAAAATCGTCAAGGTTTAAAACTACTCTCGTCTTAAAAACTTTGGGGAGTACCCGTTTGTAATCGGGGAAATTTTCTTCAACGGTTCTCACAATCGTTGTTACATCTCCAGCGCTAAATGAAACAAGCGAGTGATCATAAGTGATATTTATAATCGGTTCTGTTGTCGTCGATAACAACTTCTCAAGTTCTTTTACACTTTTCAGTGCAACTATAAAATCAAATTCGCTCTCTATATTAAGTTTTTGCTCAGCTAATGAAAGCCTATAACCATCACTTGCAACTAACCTTAAGAAACCGCCGTGAATCTCCCAGTAAACACCGTTCAACGCTCGCATAGCAGTTTCAGTCGAGGCACAAAAGCTTACTTTATCAATCATTTCTTCTAATATTGATGTGTCTATACTAAAATTCACGCCACTCTCATCTGCTTGTACGATAGGAAACCTTTCTGTATCAGTAACTGTTGCGATACTGTATTTGGCTTTTCCACTCCTAATAATAAGTTTACCTTTTGAATATTCAAATGTTACTTCGTCTTCGGGCAGATTTTTGACAATATCATCTATCAACTCTGCATCAACCGCAAATGGTTCATTTCCTTCGTATTCTCCAACCCGCACATCAGAAATAACCGACGTTTGTAAATCAGTTGCGTGTATTCTCAAATGACCGTTAACAGGTTTAAATAACAAACACTGTAAAATAGGATCTACAGTTCTTGAACCTATTGCAGAAGATGCAATTGAAATTTTTTTCTCGATCTCTGATTTATTCACTGTAAATCTTAACATTCACTTACTCCCTCCTTTACAGCTTTGTTCTCAAGAATTCTTTGTCTACTATTTCAATGAATCCTTTCACTATATTTGGATCAAATTGCATCCCAGAGTGTTCGATTAATTCTTTCTTTGCCTCCTCAACTGTTAATCCTTTTCTGTAAGGTCTGTCACTTATCATTGCATCCCACGCGTCCACAACTGCTATTATACGGGAAATAATTGGGATATCGTCCCCTTGCAAACCGGATGGATATCCTTTTCCATCCCAACGCTCATGATGATGAAGGACATACTTTGCCAATTCTCTCAGTTCACTTGAAGTTGAAAGAAAGTCATGTCCGTAAATGGCGTGCTTTTTGATAATCTCATACTCCTGTATAGTAAGTTTACCCTCTTTATTAAGTATAGCCGATGGTACAACAATTTTTCCGATGTCGTGCACTAGTGCAGCCCAATAAGTCTTCTTTATCATTTCGTCATTTAACCCAAGCTTTTCAGCAAGTAAAGAAGCTAAATTAGCAACGTTTTTCGAATGTCCCTTAGTGTATGGATCATGATATTCAAGGATGCGAATGATAGTTAATATCATATCTTTTTGAAATTTGCCCTGATTGGACAGATAGTTGTGTGTGGCTATGAACGATGTAAAAAATCCACTTAAACTCTTTAATGTCTCTATCTCTTCCGAAACAAATGGTGAATCACGTTCGATTATAAGCTTAGCCTTCAGTTCACCACCTATGTGTATGTCAGAAACAAGAAATTTTGAATCTTTTGTTGAAATATTCAAGGATGGATCGAGCAGCCAACCAATTTTTTCTTTTTCTACAACGTAAACCCTTTCAGCAAAGTAAGGTAAGTCTGTCTTTTTAATATTTTTGAGTTCAATCGCTGAAGACTTATGATCAACCCCTGTGTGTGAAACAACTTTTCCAAATTCACCATCAAACGTTATCAAGTAACTACTTTTCACTCCTTCAAAAAAACTAAGGGAAACTTCATGCATGTTTTTGTAAAAGAGTTCTTCCCTTTGAACAACTATATCTCTGAATCTGGTTGACAAGTCTCTGAGTTTTTGCACCTGTTTTGACAAATAGTTTATTTTTGTCTTCTTCTTGTAATTTCTATATATTAGAAAGAAATTGAGCAAAACTGAGATGACTAAGAGTATAACAAATACAGTAACGTTCACCTTGAAACCTCCTAATGAGCGTACTTTTTTTGGAATAATGAGAAAATTCCATTTCAATTTCAACCACTACTTGTAACTTTAACAATTTTGACATTCTGGTCCTTTTTAATAATTCTATCTTCTGTATATAGTTCACCATCAACAATAATCAAATGTTCTTCAGGATTCAAATTCAATCTTTTCATCAACTCATATCCTTTCAAAGATTCATTAAATTCATAGATTTTAAATTCATACTCTACCTTCAAAATAAGACACCCCTTGTAACATAGAACTAAAGTACTCGACCGATAAATTACCTTTATAGTTCTTCAACAATATAGACATAATCTCCTGTCTTAAGCATTGCAGCATTTGCTTCATCAGTATCCACGTGAAATTCAAGAGCAAATTTTTCACTTACTCTTATAAGTACATCGTCAAATATAAGTCTTCGGCCTTCTTTTTCAACAACAACTTTTACGATATCTTTGTCTTTTAGACCAAATTTTTCTGCATCATTCGTATGCATATGTATATGTCTTTTGGCAAGAATCACACCCTTAGACTTAACAACACTTCCTTTTGGACCAACTATTGTAATACCAGGTGTATTTTCTATATCTCCACTATCCCTCACAGGAGGCATTACTCCAAGCTTGAAAGCGTCTGTCAACGATATCTCCACTTGTGTTTCTTTTCTTTCTGGTCCGAGAACTCTTACACCTTCAATTGCCCCTTTCGGACCAACTATTATAACCGTTTCTTTGCAAGCAAATTGACCAGGTTGACCTAAATCTTTTATAGGTGTAAGTTGGTAATCCTTTCCAAAAAGTATTTCTACGTCTTCCCTCGAAAGATGAACGTGCCTGTTACTCACTCCTGTAACAATAGGATACTCCTTCTTCTTCATATATAATACTCCTCCTCTCTGAAATCTGATAGGTAATTCATATTAATGTTTTTTAACTTTCCTTTTCGGTTTAATTAACGAAGGACGTGATTGCACGGTAACATTTTGGGGAATTTCAATTTTAAACTTAACGGGTCCTCTTTTTACGTTGATCCAACACAAACCAGGTATGGAAAGTTCATGTTCTTCATCTATCTCAAAATCAACTATTTTAAACGATAACTTGCTCACATCAAATTTTCCACAAGGCGGGTAAAGTTCTTTACCAAAATACTTTGAAAAATTTGTAATAAATTCTGTACTCTTAGTTTTATGGAAAGTAACTTTCTCCGGAGCATATATTTGGAATATCGGTCTTAGATTATGATCACCTTTTAATTCTGCTCGCAGTTTACATAATCCACTTATAAATATAACTTCATTTGGATATGGTTTAAATGTTTTGCGAGAAATCTCTCCTTTTGAAAGCACAGTAGCTTGGCATTTTGGATCGAACAGATCAATTACTCTGTCATTGACCATAATTCCCGGCGTGTCGTAAATTCTTAAGTTCCCCAACCTATGTCTTATCACACCAATAGTAGTTCCAGGATAGGGAGAAACGATTGCTTTTGAATTTGTAATCATCCTTAAAAGCGACGATTTACCAACATTTGTAACACCTATTACAAGCATATCACCTTTTAATTTGGTGAGATATTCTTGGAGTTTGCTTATTCCAAAACCATTTTTCGTACTGGTCATGAATACATTCTCTTTAGTCGCGTTTGGAATTCTTTCTAGAAGCCATTTCTTCAATTGGACTCCGCTAATGCTTCTTGGTAAGATATCAAATTTGTTTATAACGTATATAACATTCTTTCTTCCAATAATTTCATCAATCTCTGCCCTATAAGTGCCTTCAAAATCAAGTATATCTATAACATATAGGATATTATCAAACCTATCGATAAAATTTTTGAGAAACTTAGATATCTCTTCTTCATCTATTTCGCCAGTGAGCATACCATAATGTTTCAGTTTAAAACATCTTTGACACAATATCTCTTTACCTTCTTTCAAACGCTTCTCATAGACATCCAATGGTATGAATCCTGGCTTTCCAGGTCTAACAAATTGAATTTCACTACCACAACCAGGGCATTTTTCAAAATTTTTCACCATTTCACCCCTAATGAAATATCAATTTAACTCTTTAACCATTCTTACAAACACAAACTTTGTGCCTTTTATATACACCCTCTTAACCTTTTTTCCCGTGTAGCCAAGTTTTCTGTATAGTTCTATGGCTAAAGTATTTGTATTCTCCACGTCAAGTGAAATCTTACGTAAATTATGCTCGCGTGCTAACTTTTCGGCGTAATTCATCAATTTACTTCCATATCCCATTCCACGATACTTTCTGTCTATGGCAATATTAGAAATATAAAATTCATCGTTTCTAATCTTGTTTCTCATCCAAACGAGTCTGAATATTCCAAGTCTTTTTATAAGTTCAAATCCCATTATTTGATAAAGAACAACTGCCGTTTTCAGAGCACGCTTTCTAATAACATTTCCAGGGAATGCTACAAGCACACCCACAACCTTCCCCTCTTCGATTTCCAAAACATGTATATTGTCTAAGTAAAAAACAGTACCGGGAGTTTTCACAAGCCTCCCAAGTATCAGCTTCACATGAGGACCGAAGACCAAGGGTAAGAATCTTAAACCGGTTTCAAGAATCAAGCTTGCTATCACGTCTGCATCTGATAACTGCGCTTTTCTAATCGACTCCATAATTTTTCACACCCCAATTTAATTATAACATAGAAATTCCAAAAACACGATAAGAAAATCTGTATCTTACTAATGCAACAAATCATACTACTTTTTACATTATCCTTAGAGTTTCTAAGAATGTCAATCTTTTCGTCTCCTAATTCACTTTTTTGAAGTTTCTTTTGCCTGTTTAATAACAAGTGAAAATGTAAATTTCAACCGCAAGCTATTTTGTTACTTGCTTTTGCCAATCTGCTAAACGTTCCCAAACCTTGATAATTGTTAATCAAAATCATTGATAATAAATTATCTACGAATAGATCATGAGAAAGCTGAAAGAAATTCAGTGGATTATTGTGAAATATGTGGTTGCTTAATATGCTAAGCTATGCTTTAAGTCTTACAAGTTTTCCAAACATATATGAAACGACATCATATCATCTTAAACCAAGAAGAGTTTCATGGTATAATTTTCATAAAGAGCATAACCTATCGGGGGTAATAATATGCCACATTATGGGAATTACGTCATAAAAGATTTAGGAGGCGTTGTAGTCGCTCAATCAAAACTATTCCTCAACTTTACAAACATAAAGCATTACTTTACAACAAGAAAAATAACATCTCAAGAAATTCGATCATGCCTTTCCGAACTGAACATGGCCGTGAGTGATGAAAACTTTCCAAAGAATTTTGAACTTTTTTCAAAGGTATCGGGAATAGACCCAAACAAATGTGTATTTTCACATCAAGTACATGGTAAAAACATAAAAGTTGTGACATCAGAAGACATAGGACAACCGTACTGGAACAGAAAGCTTAAAGATGTAGACGGATTGATAACCAACGAAAAAGGTCTATTCTTAGTCACTACATATGCTGACTGCATGCCCATTTTAGCTTATGACCCAGTTAACATAGTCATTGGTGTCGCTCATTCAGGATGGCGTGGTACCTTAATGGAAATTGCGAAAGAATTAATACTGAAAATGAATACAGAGTTTGGTTCACATCCGGAAGAAATACTTGTTACCGTTGGACCTTCGATAGGACCTGAGAGTTTTGAAGTAGGTAAAGAAATTGCAACTGAGTTTTTCTTGAAATTCGGGCAACAAGTAATCAGCGAACACCGCGATAAGATCTATGTTAACTTATGGAAAGCAGTAGAGATTACCCTTAAATCCATTGGAGTAAAGCACATGGAGTTTTCTATGATTGATACATACAAATGCACAGAGCTGTTTTATTCGTATCGCAAAGAAAGAACGAAGAAACGTTTTGCAAACATAGTAGGAATCGAGTGATGAACTAAAAGTCTTTTCAAACATCACAATTTGATCAACTTTACCCCATTTTTAGGTATTTCTAAATTGTTAATAACAACATTAGGTAGCTTCACAGTTACTGTTTTATCTATTGGTTCTATGTTCATTATAAGCAGATATTGGCTGTCATTTGACAAAAGAAATGGATAGACACCTACAACCGTTTCCGCATCTTTATATTCCCCAATAACTTCGCATTTAGGTTCTACACCCATGAGTGATAACAGGATTTTGAAGAACACTGGGTTGCAATTAAAGTGGGTTGTTAGTAACAATGTATTTCTATCCCTTAGATACAAGCCACAGGTACTATCACTTTGGGTAACAAAGGCCAACGGTAAAGCATTACCCTCATCTTGGATAATTTGTCTTGCCCAGTCTGTACGAAACTCAGCAAAAGGAAATGCATAACTCGGTGAAATTGAAAGAAAAAACTTATGTGAGGAAAAGTATTCCTTACCTGGTTTCACTTTTAAGTAATCTATTAGTATAGTACAATTACTACCATACTCATCGTAAACAGGCAGGTCACCATACAAAATCACCTTTCCGCCATTGTCAATGAATTCAAGGATCTTTTCTTGCCCATGCTTTGGTAAGTATTTTGTAGTCGGAACAATCAGCAGTTTATTTATCTCTGGTAACTCGTATTTCATGTCTAAAAATCGATACCTAAAACCAGCCATAAGTAAGCCTTTTAGGAAACTATCCCAAAAATTATACCCACGATGGAATTCTATATTTTCCTTTTTGGCAGTATCTTTATAATAATACTCTGTCTCATAGTATTCTGTAAAATAGGCAACATAGATATCATCATACTCCAAAAATGATTTTACGAAGTCCAAACCCAAGATTTCAAATTCACGAAGTATCGCGTTACCCTTTTTGAGATAATCAAACGAATAATTTGTTTTCCCATCTGGTTTCACTGGTGCTGCAAATCCATGAAGTTCTCCTGTAAAACCTATT
The DNA here is from genome assembly GCA_026419195.1 of Fervidobacterium sp. Classification (NCBI taxonomy): domain Bacteria; kingdom Thermotogati; phylum Thermotogota; class Thermotogae; order Thermotogales; family Fervidobacteriaceae; genus Fervidobacterium; species Fervidobacterium sp. The sequence goes on along the minus strand of JANZZV010000001.1, from coordinate 36,770 downwards.
CTTCCGTTTCCATCTTTGACATTACTTCTAAGTTTCGAATTAATCCCTCCAGCAAAAAGGTAGTAATTAATTAACTTGTTACCTTGAATTGCTGATAACAATAATTTATGTAATATACTTTCTGGTAATATTCTTTCTCCATAATCGTTTCCATAATTCCCATCTCCACATTCAAATTCCATACAACCGTACAACGTCTTTTTGTTTGTACTCTTTACTATTTCGTTGATATTCCACAAATCATGAAAATTCTTCACAGAAAACGTACCAAGATAAACATCTGTAGTAGGAATTACGTCATTTTCTTTGTAAGCAATCTCAAGTTGCGAAATACCTATGGGAAATGTGTGGGCCTTTCCACCCGCTGTTCCATGAACATTTAGCAAAAAATTTGTGTCAATGCCAAATTCGTGAAAAAATCCAAGCAAATTTGAGACATAAAGTGAAAATTCCTTTCTTATAAATTTCGAATAATCGCTTATAAATAAATCACGAAAATATTCTTCTGGACTTCTCAAACGCATGAAAGTTGTGGATGAAAAATCTAAAGGAAAACCATATCGATCTTCTCCATAATTCTTAACAAGCCATTCCACAAATCTCGAAAGTGTAAAATCTGAGAGATCTGGTGTATTATTAATCCACTGCAACATTCCTATCTCATTGTCAATTTGAATCCCACATACAACTCCATTATCAACAAAAGGTTTCAAAATGCTTGCTACTTTAAGATACCAGAGTTTAACTTCCTTCAAGAAATCTGGATGATTGTACACAATTGTTGAATTTTCAACTTTCTTTCCATCCCATGTTAATGGTACAAGATGTGGATATTTTTCATATACCCAGAAAGGTATTCCCTCATTTTTCAACTCTGCCATCACAAAAGGTCCAGGTCGAGCTATGAATTGCATGCCATTTCTTTCAACCAACTCTAAGAATTTCCTCAAATCATACCATCCATCAAAACAATATTCTTTTTCAATTTCCTCGTGGACAATCCATGGAATATACGAAGAAATTACACTACAACCAGCTTCTTTTGCTTTCATTATTCTATCTTCCCAGCATTCAGGAGATAATCTGAAATAATGAATTTCTGCCGAAATCAGAAGGTCTTTTGTGAAATTACACGCAAACATGAATATTCCTCCTTTCGAAAAATATATTCACCGACGCTCAAGATATTATACAACTTGTTGGGCACGATCTGATTGAAATTTTTGAAATTTTTGTGGTACAATTTAATGAAACGTTTAAGTTAAAGAATATGATTTGGGGAGGAGTAAAAATGGCAACAATAAAAGATGTGGCAAAGCGTGCTGGTGTTTCAATCTCAACGGTTTCGTATGTACTAAACAACACAGGCAAGATAAGTGAGGAAACAAAGGAAAAGGTGCTTAAAGCTGCTCAGGAGCTTAATTACATACCGAATAATTTTGCCAAGAGATTGAAAAGACAACAATACGATCTTGTTGCACTTGTCGTCCATGAAATAAAAGGACCATTTTATGACGCACTTGTCAGGGGGATTCAAGATGTGTTGCATTCTTTTGGATACAACTTACTAATATATTGTACCCTTGAAAATAGAAAAGAAGATGTAGATAAATTTCTAAGAACCGACATAGTTGGTGGGCTTATCATCATGACACCAGCAGTAAAGAATGAAAATATACTCAAATGGGCAAACCAATTCAAGATAGTAACACTCGATAGAGCTTTAAAAGATCAAAGAGTAAAAAGTGTAAGGGTTAACAACGAAAAAGGTGCATACGAAGTAGTCAAATACCTACACGAACTTGGTCATTCAAAGATTGGATTTATGAAAGGTTCAAAAGATTCTCTCGATGCCCGTGAAAGGTTCAGAGGATTTACACGTGCTATGGGTGAACTCAAACTTGAAGTAAATGATAATTGGATATTCGAGGGAAATTTTACTGAAGAATCCGGATATGAAATTATCAGAAGTTATCTTAAAAGAAACAAGAAAAGGAAACTTCCAACCGCTCTGTTTTGTTCTAACGACGAGATGGCAATTGGTGCTCTCAAGGCTTTTAAAGAATTTAACATCTCTGTGCCTGATGATATATCAATTGTTGGTTTCGATGATATCGAATTAGCTTCCTACGTTCATCCTACCTTAACAACTGTACGCAGACCAATGTACCAACTTGGCTCGATAGCTGCACATATACTTCTAAGCTTACTTACAGATAAGAACGAAGGACTATCTAACGTTGTGCTTGACGTAGAACTTGTAATAAGGGAATCAGCAAAGAAGTTAATATAAAAAAACAAAAAATTGGTTAATTAGATGAGAAAGATTGAAATTGTGAACAAAGAATGGTTTGCATTGACAAAAATAGAAAGAATTGCTATTTCGTTTTTTGTAAAGCCGTGTGATATTATGAGAAATATACTGAAATGAATTGAAACGTTTCACCGAAAATTTCAATAAACCCTAACTGTTACATCTGAAAGAATTTTAAGAAGGTGAAGAAATTGAAAAAGGTGACTTTTAACAATGGCGTATTCATTATCGATGGAAAGAAAGAATTTATATTTTCTGCTGAGATACATTATTTCAGATTACCACAAAAAGACTGGGAAGATAGGCTAGAAAAAATTAAAAATGCAGGGATTGATACAATTAGTTTTTATGTTCCCTGGTTCTGGCATGAAATAGAAGATGGAACTTTCGATTTTCATGGTAAAACTGATGAAAGAAGAAATTTATTAGGTTTTATGAAAATCGCTGAATTGTTAGGGTTTAATATCATATTTAAACCAGGTCCGTATATTATGTCTGAGCTCAAAAACGAGGGTTTGCCAGCGTGGATTTACGAAAAGATTCCACATGCCATTGCAAAAACTTTGGATGGCAAATTACACCCAACAAGAGTTTTTTCTTATCTACACCCAGATTTTCTTAGGTATGTTGAAAGATGGTACGACAACGTTTTTAGTATAGCTAAGGAGTTTAACGTTGTTCTGATTCAGATAGATAATGAAGTAGGAATGTTGCAATGGATAACTGGACATGGTGATTATAACGAAGATACGTTAAATCGATTCAGTGAATTTTTGAAAGATAACGATAAAGAACTGTGTGAGGAGTTAAAAACTTGGACCTATGGAAAAAAATTTTCGCAGAGAATGACAATTATGTATCATAAATTCTTGAGACTTTACTATGCTAAATATTTAGACACACTTTCAAGTTACATACGTAAGTTTGGAATAGATGTTCCAGTAATAGTCAATATCCATGGTTTTGACACGGTAGAGTATGCAAAAAGGGGTAAGAACTATGTAGTAGGTGTTTCACAACTTATGAAAGCAAAAAATATAGAAAATTCTATCCTTTCTGGTGATTACTACATAGGAAATATAGTCCATGAAAATTTTTCTGACCTCACAATTGCTAATTCATTGATGTATGCCATTCAGAATGTTGATCAACCACTTTTTTCAGCTGAGTTCCAAAGCGGGTTTCAAACCGACCGACCAAAACTTTTACCATCAACACTGGAACTTACATCGAGATTGTGTATTGGACAAGGCATGAACGGAATAAATTACTACATGTTCGCTGGTGGTGTCAATCCAGACGACTATGGTTTGATGGGAAGTTACCACGATTGGCAAGCACCGATTGGATCAAACGGAGAACTGAGAAGGAGTTACTTTGTTTTGAAGGAATTCATTGCTGAGATAAGGGATATTGAGGAAAAACTTTTACGCTCAAAACCTGTGTTCGACACTTTTTTTGGTTTTATACCGTCGTATTACTCAACAGAGCATTTTTTGGAACATGGTATGAACATTTCGGAAATTTCTTTCAAAAGAGACATATCAGTTTTTGATGGAATTCTTCGTGGCCTTAAATTGCTAAACTACAACTTCAAGTTTATTGATCTTGAAAACGGTGAAAATATCGATCCATGTAAGTACAATTCACTGTGGGTTTTTTCATTGAAGTTTATGCCAAGAGTCGTGCAGCAAAAACTGGTAAGATATGTTGAAAGTGGTGGAAAATTGATTCTTTTCCCTGAGGTTCCGTTCTTTGACGAATTTGGTAATGAATGTACAAATATCCTTAAAATGCTCGGGATATCGAATGTAAATAGCCAGGGTGGTGGCTTTGCAAAGATATTTGATACAGAAGTAAATGCGTATAATTTAGAAACTTACAAATTAGACAATGAATGTAAGGTGTATGGCATCAGCAGAGAAGGAGATGTATGTGCTTTCAAAAAAGATTATAGAAATGGGGCTGTATTAGTGCTCGGCTGTGGTATAGAACTCGAAAGAGAATACAAACTGAGGGTTATAGAGAGTATATGCAATATCATGAACATACAGAGATCTTTTGAATTAGTCTCCGAAGACGGATTTTTGGACGGATATATGAGAAGATCGGATATGGAAGATATTTTTTTTGTTAACAATTACGATGATTACGACAAAAAGGCTAAGATTATTATTGGTGGTTCTTATATTACAACAGCTGTTATTCACTCAAGAAGTGGTAAAATTTTTGTATTTGAACGAAGCAAAATTGAGAAAAGGGGAGTGACTATACATCATGGATAAGTTATTCGAAAGCAAGTATGGCTATTTTACTAAAGACGGAAAAGAGTATGTGATAACCAATCCATACACACCTCGTCCATGGGTTAATGTGATCAGTAATGGTGACTATTCAATAATAGCATCACACACAGGAAGCGGTTATTCATGGCGTGGCAACGCGGGCCAAAACAGGATTACCAGATTGTATCAAGATCTAATCAAAGATAATTGGGGAAAGTATTACTATATCAGAGATATTGAAAGTGGTAAATTTTGGTCAGCTTCATGGAAACCAGTTAAAGCAGATTACCAACTTTATGAAGTTGTACATGGTATAGGTTACACCATATATAAGCACAAAGTACATGATGTATACTCCGAGCTAAAGGTGTTTGTGTCCATAAATGCGCCAGTAGAATTTGCCTGGTTGACATTGAGGAACGAGGATAATAAGGTAAGAAAACTTGATGTCACGTCTTATTTTGAATGGGTACTTGGAAATTTTCCAGACGAACACAGAGAATTTCATAAACTGTTTATAGTTCCTTCCTTCGAAAATAATACGATATTCGTGAGAAAATATCTTGGTCAGTTTCCTGATGAAAAGGGAAGGTGGAATAATACAGATTGGGATCACGTAGCTTTTCACAGTGTTAATGTTCCAGTAAAATCCTATACATGTGATAAGGAGAGTTTCATTGGGATGTATGGCAGTGAGGAACGCCCAAGAGCGATGAAAAGTAAGATATTGGAAACAAAATGTGATAGATTCGGTGATGCTTGTGCCTCTTTGCAAGTTGAAATTGAACTCGCACCTGGTGAAAGCAAAGATATTGTTTTTACAATAGGAGCTGCAAAGATAGGTGAAGAAGATCCGTTTGAGCTTTCTAAAAAATATACAGATGTCAACACTGCAAGGGACGAATTGGAAAATGTCAAAGTATTTTGGATGGATATGCTTGAAAAAGAATTAGTTGAAACACCAGACGAAGGCTTGAACATCATGACGAACTATTGGTTGAAGTATCAAGCAATATCAGGAAGAATATGGGCAAAATCAGGCTACTACCAAGTCTCAGCTGGTTATGGATTCAGAGATCAACTCCAAGATGCCCAGATTTTTTTTGCACTTAAACCTGAGCTCGCGAAAAAACAAATACTTTTGCATGCTGCACATCAATTTCAAGAAGGTGATGTGTTACATTGGTGGTTTACCATTCGCGGTGGTGGTCCAAGGACTCATTGTTCAGATGATTTGTTGTGGTTACCCTTTATAACGCAAGAGTACATCAAAGAAACTTTGGACTATTCAATTCTTGATGAAGTTGTACCATTCTTAGATGGTACAGAGGCAACTTTGTATGAGCATTGTAAACGTGCAATCGAGAAGTCATTCAAGAGGTTTTCGCCAAGAGGTTTACCATTGATAGGTGAACATGATTGGAATGATGGTCTAAATGCTGTTGGTACGGATTGGAAAGGTGAAAGCATATGGCTTGCTCACTTTATATACAAATTGCTTAACGATTTCATCCCAATAATCGAACAAAAAGGTGATCTTAGATTCGCAAAGAAATGCAAAGATGTAATAGAAACCTTGAAAGAATCTGTTAACAAATACGCATGGGATGGAGATTGGTTTATAAGAGCTACGAAAGACAACGGAGAAGAACTTGGTTCAAAGAAGAATGAAGAAGGGCAAATATTCTTAAATGCTCAGGTTTGGGCTGTTATAAGTAACATTACAGATGAACAAAGAAAACATAAAGCAATGGAATCAGTCAAGAAATATTTACTTAAAGATTATGGTGCTTTGTTACTGTATCCAGCTTACACTAAACCACAAAAGGACATAGGTTACATAACTCGTTACGCTCCTGGTTTAAGAGAAAACGGAGGTGTTTACACTCATGCAGCAACGTGGGCTGTTTGGGCATTTGCTTTAATGAAGGATGTTGACGCAATGTATAAAGCCTATAAAGGTATATGTCCACCTTATAGAAGCTACGACATTGACAAATATTGGGCAGAGCCTTATGTAACATGCGGCAACTCCGACGGTCCAACTTCACCACATTACGGTCGTGGTGGTTGGACCTGGTACACAGGCTCCGCGCAGTGGCTTCAGAGAATTGCAACACACTGGATACTTGGGATAAGACCAAACTACGGATACATAGATATTGATCCCGTAATTCCAGCTCATTGGAATGGTTTTAAGTACAAAAGAGTATTTGATAACACAACATATTTATTTGAAGTGAAAAATCCTGAAAATGTAAGTTATGGTGTGAAAGCGCTTATATTTGATGGAAAGGAAGTTGATAGGATACCTATTTTGAAAGATGGTAATACACACAAAGTTGAAGTTATACTCGGTCGTACAAATAAGTAGAACTTAATTACAGTTTAGGTCAATCTTTTTTCGTTTGCCAAAAAATCACCCACACTATTACAAAGGGAGGGAAAAGGTATGAAAAGGTTATTTTTGTTAGTTTTGTTAGTGGTCTTCAGTATTTTTGGTCTTGCAAAGGTTACCATAACATATGTTAACTGGAACCTTGGGTTAGATATCGAAAAAGCTATGGTGGAGGAATTCATGAAGCTTTATCCAGATATTGAAGTTAAGATCATCACAGCCGAAGGTAACTATGAAGATTGGTTAATTGCTCAAGCAGCTGCTGGAAAGTTGCCGGATGTTATTATGATTCCTAACATTCCAATGGCATTAACAAACGACTGGGCTCTTGATCTTACAAGGATGGCAATGGCAGATCCCGAATGGAAAAATATCCCCGCTCCTATAAGAAACGCAACGGTTTACAATAACAAAATTTATGCAATCCCCGCTGGATTGTATTTCATGGGATACTTTGTAAACGACGATCTATTCGAAAAATACAACGTTAAACCTCTCAAATTTGCACCTTCCTGGCCTGAATTTCTTTCTGCGGTTAAAAAGCTTACAATACCTAAAGATGGAATAATCGGACTTGCAGAAGAAGTACAAATCCCAGAATGGTACCCGGCAATGAAAAATCTTAGACTTGGGTGGTATACATGGGATGGTAAGCAATATAACCTTGATGATCCATCGTTTACAGAAGCTGTGAATATAGCCAAACAGCTTTGGCAGGGTAAATACGTTTACGATGCCTTGCCAGAAGAACAGAAAAAACAATACAATGCTGGATGGTACGGAGATGTTTGGAATCAGGGAAAAATAGCAATAAGGTGGTCTGGTACATGGGATACACCTTTCTTTTCAACGCTCCCATTCAAGAGTAGATTCATTGGAGTACCAGGTGGTAGAACACCTGTTGTAGGTGACTTTTTCATTATTGCAAAGACTACAAAATATCCAAAGGAAGCATTTACATTCGCAAAATTTGTAACATTCGGAAAGGATGGCATACTGAAAAGATTGGAACTCGATAAGAAAAATCAATGGTCGTCTATGCCATTAACAACAGAAAAGGCTGTTCTCGATAGGTATTTTGCCGTTAAAAGACTATATCCAGGTATTGATGAAGCATACGCGAAAATTAGTTCCGGTATCATTGAAGGAGTAAAGATCGTGCCAGGTTATATTCAATCAAGGTGGACAGCTCCTACTGGTATAAAAGTTGGGGATAATCCAAATGCTAATATTGGAGATGTCATTTGGAATGCCATGAGAGGACCAGTAAATATTGCAGACTATGTCAAGCAACTCAACAAAATAGCAAATGATCAATATCAAAACGCCATAAAGAAAATCTCTATAATGACAAAATGAATTATTTACCCATTTATTTAGGGAGGATATGTTTTGCCAAGAAAGATACTATTATTGTTTACCTTTTTCATTATTAAATTTTTTGCATATTTGTATGCCACACAACCTTATGAGTATTCAACGTATTTGAAACACATCCAACCTCTTCCGTTAACTGGGGAGACTCTTTGGACCTCTCCCCAGTATTCTGTTGAACTTATTCCTGGAAGTTCTTTAGAATTTTCTGTTTTTTCACCAAAAAATGGATACTGGAACTTGAATCTTCAATACATTGTTTTGTCAAGTGAAGTGTTCCCTCCAGAAGTTTCTGTTGAAATAAACAACAAACTTCCATTCTTAGAAGCTGAGTCCATACCGCTAATTCAGTACTGGCAGTATGATACTTTTGAATATCCCAAAAACAGATACGGTGACGAAGTTGTACCAAGTCAAAATGTTCTGAGAAATGTCATATCATACACACTTGAAGACTCTACGAAAATATACAAATACCCACTGTGGTTCAAGTTGTCCAAAGGATTAAACAATGTAAAAATAACTTTGAAATCTGGAAGAATAAAACTGGTACGTATATCATTTACTAGACCTAAAAGAGCAACAACCTATTTAAAATCCACTAATACACAAGTTAACGAAGCGTTTATTGTCGTAAACGCAGAAAAACCTTATGCAAAAAGTGACACATCAGTAAATGCTGCAAGTGTAAGAGACATTTCTGTTAAACCTTACGATACCTATAAGTTGTTGTTAAATTGCTTTGGAGGAAGCAACTGGGCTTATCCAGGACAAAGTGTTGTGTATAAATTTAAAATAGAAAAAGATGGATTTTATAAAATCGCATTCAAATATAAACAAGACTTCAAGCCATATGTTGTTGTATTCAGGAAAATTAAGCTCGATGGCGTTGTACCATTTGAAGATTTAAATAACGTTAGATTTGAGTATACACCGTATTGGAAAATACAGAACTTAAAATCTGTTAAGGACAAATCTGATATGAATTTCTATTTTTCCAAAGGAGAGCATTACATAGAAATAGAAGTAAATACATCGATTTATCAAGATCTCTTAGTTGGTTTGAAAGAAATAATTGATTACATAAATGAAATAGCGTTAAAGATAAAATACATAACAGCAGGTAAGGCTAACAAGATTGTCGAGTGGGAAATACGAGATTACTTTACAGATATAGACAAAGAATTGCAAAAGCTCATAAATAAAATAAAAAACTACAAGAAATTTATCAAAGCCGTAAATGGTGTTATTACATCGGATTATACGTCTCTCCAAGTTGCTCAGATTATACTTGAACGTTTGGCAAAGAATCCAAATCTTATACCAAACAAGCTCGATACACTTATAGGAAGCACAGGTTCTGTTATTTCTGAGATAAGTAACGTTTACAACAGTCTAAGACAGATGCCACTAATATTAGACGAAATATACATTTACCAAGGAAAAAGTTTGGAAAAGATCGTTAGACCTTCTTTTGTTAGCACGTTCATAGAGGGGACAAAGCGATTTTTCAACTCATTCAGAGCAATGGATTTGCAAAATAAAATGAAAAATGAATCAAATTTGCGACTACTGAATATCTGGGTAAACAGGCCAAGACCATATGTGGATATACTCCAGCAATTGATAGACAAAGACTTTACTCCAAGAACGAAAATTTACGTAAAACTATCGATAATGCGTGATGAACAAAAGCTAATACTCGCAAACGCGGCTAAAAAATCACCTGACATTGCACTTGGTATAAGTAATTGGATACCATTCGAAATGGGAATTCGTGGTGCAGCTCTTGATTTAACGCGCTTCCCAGATTTTGGGAAATTTATAAACAATTTCTATCCTGGCTCATTGATACCATATTTTTACGAAGAACACTGTTATGGTTTACCTGAAACACTGGACTTTTATGTACTTTTCTACAGGAAAGATATAATGCAATATCTTAATATACCAATTCCAAAAACCTGGGAAGATGTTAAATTAATTCTTCCAGAACTTCAAAGAAACGGTATGAATTTTTACATACCACTTGGTGGTTCTACTTCTTTCAAAGCCTGGATGACAACTGCACCATTTATCATGCAATACCATGGTAAACTATTTACAAAAGATGGACTCAAAACCGCAATTGATTCTCCTGAAACATTGAAAGCTTTGAAGGAAATGACAGAACTCTTTACTATGTATGGAATGCCTGTACAAGTAGCAAATTTCTTCGAAAGCTTCAGAAAAGGCGAAATTCCTATTGGTATTGGAAATTTGACAAACTATATTCAGCTGGTAATTGCGGCTCCCGAACTTTCAGGCAGATGGGGTATTAGACCATCCCCCGGTGTAAAGTATGGAAATGTCATCGAAAGATGGCAGACAGGTTCTGCACAGGCTGTTGTTATTTTCAATGACACAAAGTATCCAGTTGAAGCTTGGGAATTTGTTAAGTGGTGGCTCTCAAAAGAAACACAAGAAAATTTTGTAAATCAAGTAGTTAGTACATATGGTATAGAGTATCTTTTTCTACCATCAAATCGTTATGCTATAGATAATGTTCCTCTCAAACGTGAGGATCTTCTAATACTGAAAGAACAGTTTCAATGGCTTCAAGAAATACCAAAAATGCCCGCAAGCTATGTTCTTGAGAGAGAAATTAGCAACGTATGGAACAAGGTTGTTCTTGAAGGTAAAGTGTTAAGAGTCGCTGTCGATGACGCTGTTAATATAGTGAACAAAGAATTTGCACGAAAATTGGAAGAGTTTGGATATTACAAAGATGGTAAGCCATTCAAGCCGTTTAAAATATACACTGTTGACGACATTTTAGAATTTTACAAAAAGAAATAAGCGGAAGGTGTTTACATGTGAAAAAATATGACAGAAAATGGATAATAACATTTCTTTCACCTTACGTTGTTTTGTTTTCTACATTCATAGTAGTTCCAATTGTGTTAGCAATACTCTTGTCATTCACTAATTTTAACACTATCCAATTTCCAAAATTCATAGGTTTGAAAAATTATATAACACTATTCACAACCGATAACGTATTCATGCAGCATGTGTTACCAAACACAATAAAGTTTGCAATCATAGTTGGACCCATCGGTTATTTTTTAGCATTTATACTTGCCTGGATGCTTGCGCAAATTCCGAGAATTCCAAGAACCATTTTAGCCCTTATAATCTATTCACCGTCTATGACCGTAGGTGTCGCTATGCAAGTTATATGGCTCACAATTTTTAGTGGCGACAAGTCTGGATATTTAAACAGTTTACTCCTGAATTTGGGAATCATAGATCAACCAATTCAATGGTTGCAATCTCCAAAATTTCTCTTTCCAACGATGGTTATAGTCACAATATGGAGCAGCATGGGAGTTGGATTTCTTGCAATGCTTGCGGGGGTGTTGAACACTGATCCAGAGATCTATGAGGCTGGCTACATAGACGGGATTTCGAAGAGGTGGCAAGAAATATTCTATATTACGATTCCTTTGATGAAACCACAAATGCTATTCGGAGCTGTTATGTCTGTAGTTTCAACATTCCAAGCTGGTTACATAGGTGTTATGCTTTCTGGTTCAAATCCAACTCCACAGTATGCTGGACAACTGATAGTAAACCACATTGAAGATTTTGGATTCATGAGGTACGAAATGGGCTATGCAGCCGCGATCTCAGTTGTTTTGTTAGTTATGATCTGGATTTCTTCCAAGTTCGTTTGGGCACTTTTCTTAGAACGCGATTGATGAAAAAATAGTTGCGAGGTGTTATAGTATGGCATTCCAAGGTACAAAGATAAATCCTCAACGTTTTCATAAAAGCCAGTTAAAATTTTACTTTTTCCTTGTTCCACTGGCTCTTTTTATGGCATTGCCATTAGTATTTATCTTTTCAAATGCTTTTAAACCATATAATGAACTTTTTGCATTTCCACCGAGAATATTTGTCAGAAGTCCGACACTTCAAAACTTCAAAATGCTCTTCAACGCTATGACACTCTCTGGAATACCAGTCAGTAGGTACTTATTTAACAGTTTTCTAATATCCTTGGCCGTAGTTTTATTGTCTATATTCATAAGCACAGCTGCTGGTTACGTACTTTCAAAAAAGAATTTTAAACTGAAGAAAGTTATATTTGAAATAAACACTCTTGCGTTGATGTTTGTACCGGTGTCGGTTACTATACCGAGGTATATAATAATTGCCAAACTTGGATTCATTGACAATTTTCTCGCTCACATTCTTCCAACACTTGCAATGCCTGTTGGATTATTTCTGGTGAAGCAATTCATCGATCAAATTCCAGATTCATTAATTGAAGCAGCTAAAATAGATGGTGCGAGTGACTGGTTCATATACTGGAAGATTATATTACCTCTTACAAGACCAGCCGTAGCAACAGTGGCGATTCTTGCATTTCAGACAGCTTGGAACAGTACAGAATCATCAATGATATATATGAACGAAGAAAGTTTGAAAAACTTTGCTTATTATATGTCAACACTTAGTGGGGCATCCGGAACAATAGCTGGTGTAGGCATTGCAGCAGCTGCTGCTTCTATTATGTTTTTACCTAATTTAGTCATATTCATATTCACACAAAGCAAGGTAATGAACACGATGGCACATTCTGGGATAAAGTAATAGTCTTAATTTGTCAAGGAGTGCTTTTATGAACAAGGTGTGGATTTTCTTATTTCTGATTTTCTTATCAACCTTATCAATATCATATTCGCCTTATTACACTTACACAGTAGGTGTTGGAAAACAACTTGTAAGAATACAAGACGCATATGAACCTGTTAAGAAACTCCATTTCAATGTAGGAACATTAGCTGACTTATTCTGGAAAAATGGAAAACTCTATCTCGCTGATGGAGATAATGCAATTGTTTATGTTACTCAAGAAAATATTTCAACAATGGAATATCAAATCACTAACAAAATTGGCGAAGGGCAGCTGATCGGCATATCAGGAATATTTGTCGATTCCGAGGAGAATGTGTATGTAGCCGACTCGTGGTCTCAACAGGTTTTGAAGTTCTCAAATGATGGAAAATTGCTGCTGAGCATTTCAAAACCGACTTCGCCCATTTATGGTCAAACAAATGACTTTGTACCACTTAAATTAGCAGCGGATAGAAGAGGAAACGTATACGTTGTATGCCAAGGAGTCACCAACGGACTTGCAGTATTTAATAGATACGGTCAATTCCTAAGCTTCTACGGAGCAAACGAGCCAAAAGTTACGTTTCGAATGATTTTACAAAGAATTTTATTCACAGAAAGTCAAAAAGCGCAATTACTTAAGATACGTCCACCATCTCCAACAAGTTTGGCAATAGATGATTTTGGTTCAGTCTGGACTGTAACTCAAGGACTCAAAGAAGACGCTATAAAAAGATTCAATGTTGCTGGAGTAAACATATACCCAACACTTGATTTTTCTTCTGACAATTTTGTAGATCTGGATGTTGATAAATATGGCAACGTTTATGCATTAACATCTAATGGATTGATATACATTTACGATAACCTTGGAAATCTTATCTTCATTTTTGGCGGGCAAAGTTTTTACGAAAATAGACTTGGTCTGTTCAGAACCCCGGTTGCAATCTCTGTCTCCGACGAAGGTGAGATATTTATACTCGACAAAGAAGATTCTTCAATAACCGTACTAAGAAAAACAAATTTTGGCAAGCTTGTTCTAAAAGGTGTACAGTTTTACAATCAGGGACTCTACCTTGAAGGAGAAAATGTATGGAATGAGATACTCAAGTTTAATTCCGCTTTTATTTTAACATATAAAGTGCTTGGTAACATAGAATTTAAGAAAGGAAATTACGCAAAAGCCTTTAATTATTTCAAAATTGCACAGGATGAAAAGGGTTACTCAGAAGCTTTCTGGTACCTCAGAAACGTGTGGTTGCAAAAATTTGTCGGACTTATTTTTCTTATTGTAGTACTTTTAGCAATATTTGATATAGTAAGAACATTGCTTAAGCGCCAAGGAATTATTTTGAATAAACCAAGTGCAAAAAAGAAGAAGCAACATGAATGGCAACTACAGATAAAATATTCACTTTTATTTTTAAAAAACCCATTTGATGCAGTCTACGAGATGAAAAGAAAAAATAGGATCTCTCCATTAACGGCAATGATATTTTATGCTTTACTTTACATCGAAAATATAATCATTAAACTTGTTGGTTCTCCTTTATTTGTTGGTTTCGAAGCAAGGAAAATAAATTTCATTAGCTTATTTTTTGACACGTACAAATTTCTTTTCTTGTTCGTTTTGTCCAATTATCTTGTCAGTGAAATTTCTGAAGGAGAAGGACGATTCAAGGATATATTTATTGGGACAATAGAGGCTTTTTTGCCATATATATTGTTTTCTGTACCACTTGCGCTAATAACAAATTTTCTAACATTGAATGAGTCGTTCATATATAATTTTGGAATGCAGATTATATGGGCTTGGTCAATAATCTGGCTTGTCATTATAATTGCCCAAATACATAATTTCTCGTTTTCTGAAACTGTTAAAAACCTCATCTTAACGTTCTTTACGATGATACTTATTTCTATACTTATAGTTATAATCTTCATCCTTGTTAGAGAAGAAGTTTCATTTCTCACCTCTTTGTTTGAGGAGTTGATATTCCGTGCAAGGACAAAATAGATATTTGACAAGACTGTATTTTTTAATAATAAAGTTCCTATTTATCCTTTCCATAATAATTACATTCACTATCTGGATAAAAAATGTACCAGAACAGAGCACATCAATGGTTTATAAGAAACTTGACGACTCACCATATCAGTTTGTAACTCCTAAGTACGGTAAAACATTTGAAACCCAAGCAATAAGAACAAATGTTGACACCAAGACGATGAATTTCACAGTTGAAGATAAGAAGAGTGGATTCGTATGGAAATCAGCGTTAGAAAATGAAGACAGTGAAATAAACACTACGTGGAGAATGTTTTTTAACTCCGCTTTAGTTGTTGAATTTTACGACGAAGTCGGCGGCGTTAAACGTCTTTATTCATCAAAAGATGCGGATATCAAATTGGAAAAAGAAGAGAAAAATTCTCTCACATTTGCTGTTAAGTTTAGAAACGTGGACATCTTTCTTAGACTTATTTTGTCTTTTAATAATGATTCAGCTGATGTGGTGGTAAAAGATATAAAAGAAAGTACATACAAAGTTATGGGATTATTCATATATCCATACTTAGGTGGTTCAAAAGGTTTGGCAGATGGGCGTTTTATACTTGCAGACGGAGTAGGTGCAATTGTCGAACTCTCAAAGGTAAGCACGGCAACTGCACCATTCAAAATGAGGATCTATGGTGAAGACATTGGGTTTAGAGAAGTTATACCCCAAACATATTTTAGAAATATCAAAGAACCTTCATCCTATGTCTTACCGATGTATGGAATTTTATATAATCAAAATGGTCTTTTAGCTATATTCAAGAACTCTGAGGAATACGTAGAGATAAATGCATACAAAAGTGGTATAATAACGCCTTATAACTGGCTATCGGGGCGGTTTGTATTTCGAGATATACATAAAAAGCTATTAAACAAGCAGGGACAAGGAATAACCATACCACAAGAGAATATGAATCCAGTCAAACCACACATCAGATATTACTTCTTATCTGATTCAAATGAATATACATTGGCAAACAAATTTATTTCTGAGTACGCTGAGCAAATATCGAGCAAAAATTCTACCGAACCGATATTTAAAATTGACGTCCTCATGTCAGAAGCAAAAAAGACAGCGTTTGGTTATACTCTGGTTAAGATGACCACACAAGAACAACTTGAGAAAATAAAAAACGAACTCTCACACACATTGGACAATGTTGTTTATGTACTCAGAGGTTACAGCAAAGATGGATATTCGAGAAATTCACCATACCATTTACCATTTGAACAAAAAATAATAAACAGTCTTGAGAAAATTGCAGATGACTATATATATGTTGATTACGTAAAATTCCCAAAAATCTCAAAATTTGCAAGGAGACTAATAGTAGCACAAAACAAACTCGAGCAGCTTATCGAAAGAGAAGAAAATTTCTTAACTGACCCTATCTTGGTAAGTAAGATAGCTACAGAGGAAAAACAAAAATTCAAAAGATTTGGTATCAGTAATCTTGCATTGGGAACAATTGGAGAAATGCTCTACTCAACAAAGAACCTGGAAAGGTCCAAGACCAAAAATCTATTTGAAAAGCTTATCGGTCTGTTTGAAAAACCAATTATTTACGGTTCGAATTGGTATCTCTTAAAGAATTCATACATGATAGCAGACCTGACACTTGAAAATTCAGGTTATGAAATAGAAAACGATGTTTTTCCCATAGTACCTTTTGTGTTAAGCAACTTTCGAACTGTGTTTTCAAAGCCTATAAATCTTTCTGCTGATTATCGATTGCAACTACTGAAGTGCATAGAATACGGTGTTATGCCAAGTTTCTACTTAACATGGGAAAGTTCCAAAGAACTTGTCGACACAAACTCTCAACATCTTATATCAACTAAATTCAACGACTGGCGAGAAGAAATCAAAAAGTCCTACCTTGAGTATAAAAACATTAAAAATATCTTGGGAAAAAATAGACCAATAAAGCGCACTAAATTATACGAAAATGTTTACATTGTGGACTACGAAAACAATGTATCAATTATATTTAACTATAATTCGTCTACAATAACGTATAAGAATCATGAAATTTCTGGTGTCTCTTGGAAAATCATCAGAGGTGAGCAGTAATGAAAATAAAACTTCGTACGAGAGAAGCTATAAATGGCCTTATTTTTATTTCACCATGGATTATTGGATTTCTTCTTTTTACACTCATACCGTTAATTAAAACTTTCACTTTTAGTCTAAACGAAGTAAAGGTTACAGCAGAAGGAGTTAGAATGTTTTTCGTAGGTACGAAAAACTATAAAGATGCCTTTTTGACAGATGTTACGTATCCACAGCTCTTGGTTGATTACTTCATCCAAATAATAGTTTATGTTCCTATAATAATTTCATTTTCGATGATAATGGCTTTGCTGTTGAATATAAACATCAAAGGTAGAGCATTGTTTAGAACAATTTACTTTCTTCCAGTTGTGATTGCAAGTGGACCTGTTTTCAACAAGTTGCTAAGCAAAGGTGCAATGACATTTGAAGGACTTTACAATTTTCAACTAATAAAAGACATCCAAGCAAATCTACCCGCATTACTTTCGAAAGCAATCGATATGTTTGTATCCGGTTTCATAATGATACTTTGGTTCTCTGGTGTGCAAATCCTTATTTACCTTGCAGGTTTGCAGAAAATTGACAAAAGCATGTATGAAGCAGCAAAAATAGATGGAGCTTCAAAATGGCAGATATTATGGAAAATAACTTTACCTGTACTAACACCACTCACATTTGTAAACGTTGTGTACACAATCGTTACTGTGTCTACCTTTGCAACCAATCCGATTATCCAAAAGATACTTGTAGACATGTACAGACCAGAAAGAGGCCTTGGATATGCTTCTGCTCTATCTTGGATATATTTCTTGGCTATGTTACTTGTAATAGGTGTATTTGCGATTATAGGCGTTATTTACGGAAAGAGAGTGATTAAAAAGTAGGTAGGTGACTATGCCATGTTTAAAAAGTTTGACATTTATAAAATCCGTAAGAAAACCAAAGATTCAATTGAAGTAGCCAGTGTATATTTTTTACTTTTGCTTGTAGGATTTGTATTCATTTATCCGATAATCTTCATGATTTCATACAGCTTTATGGACACTTCTGATCTTGTGAACCCACTTGTAAAATGGGTTCCAACGAAATTGTACGCGGGAAACTATAAAGATGCTGTTAAAGTTTTAGATTATGCAAAGACATTAACTCAAACAATTGTTATTACAACTATTCCTGCACTGTTCCAAACTTTGTCAGCTTCCGTAGTAGGTTATGGGTTTTCAAGATTTAGGTTTCCAGGGAAGAAATTTCTATTTTCCATTGCAATAGCAACGTTCATAATACCATCGCAAGTGACCATGATTCCTCAATTTTTAACATTTAAAGATATGGGATTACTCGGGAGTTTGTGGTCGCTTGTATTACCAGCAACTTTCGTACAGGGAATTAGAAGTGCTATCTTTATCATAATATTTTATCAATTTTTCAACATGTTTCCAAAGTCTCTTGAAGAAGCTGCAAAAATAGACGGTGCATCAACGTTTAAAGTATTTTACAAAATCGCTGCTCCTTCAGCTGGACCTGCTTACTTAATATCTTTCTTATTTTCACTCGTATGGTACTGGAATGACACAGTTATTACAGCGCTTTATCTTGGTGAAAAATGGACTACTCTCCCACTACAACTGCAACGTTTTGAAGATACATTCCAAAGGATCTATCAATCGTTGCCTGGAATGCAATCAGGTAGAAGTCTCAACGAAGCTATTGTAATGGCAGGTACTTTGCTGTCGATACTTCCTTTGCTAATAATATATTTCTTTGCTCAAGACTGGTTTATTGAAAGTATAGACAGAACAGGAATAACTGGAGAATAGAAAGGAGAAAAATCATGAAAAGGACGCTAAGCTTATTAATGTTAGTTATTGTAATACTCTCGTTTGGCATCAACAAACTTAACGAAGTCCTTCAAAAAGAATACACAAGATCATTCATGTACTTTTGGGATCAAACCAACACTGACGAAAAAAGCCCTGGTTACGGGTTAGTGAGAGATAGGTACCCTGGGAATCCCACAATTGCAAGTATAGCGGCAACAGGTTTTGGATTGACTGCTATCGTAATCGGAGTAGAGGAAGGATGGATCACGAAAGAGCAAGGTGAGAAACGAGTGATAAACACACTAAAAACATTGTTGAATATTGATCATTTCCATGGTTTTTTCTACCATTTTTTGGATATAAACACCGGCAAGAGAATATGGAATAGTGAAGTATCAACAATAGATACAACAATCCTCATGTGTGGTGTACTCACCGCCGGAAAATACTTCGGAGGACAAGCCTGGGAATTGGCGAAAAAACTGTATGAACGAGTAGATTGGAACAAAATGATCAACCAAGCAAGGAACCAATTTTACATGGCTTACTATCCTGAAAAGGGCTTCCAAGGATACTGGGATTTTTATGCCGAACAACTTATGTTGTATATTCTAGCAGCTGGTACACCAAACAAAAAATACAGAATTGACTCGACAGTGTATTACTCTTTCACAAGAAACTATGGAAGCTATAAAACCGAAAAGTTCATACACTCCTGGTTTGGTTCCCTTTTTACTTACCAATATTCTCACGCCTGGATAGATTTCAGGCATTGGTACGATAAACTTGGAACAAACTGGTATCAAAACTCTGTACTTGCAAGTTTAGCAAATTACTATTATTGTCAAGATAATAAGGGAAAATATAAAAGTTTTACAATTGGCTGGGGAGTTACAGCTTGTGACACACCAAAAGGCTACAATGGGCTACTTGGTACACCTCCATCTGGAAACAACAATTCCGCTCACCAAATAGACGGTACACTTGCGCCATCAGGTGCCATAGGTTCCATCGTGTTTACCCCCAAAGAATCAACATGGGCTATTGAGAACTACTACAAGTTGCCTGCGTTAGTTGATAAGTACGGATTAAAGGACTCATTTAATCTTGACATAAGTTGGTTTGCAAGTGACTACATAGGAATAGACAAAGGTATAAGTCTGCTGATGTTAGCGAATTACAAAAACGAAATAGTATGGAGAATATTCATGAGTATTGATTACATACAGAATGGTTTGAAGCATTTGGGATTCGTATATAAAAAATAGTATGAAAGGATGATTAAATTGAAAGCCTCGGAGATAATAGAGTTGGAAGAAAAGTTATCATTTGAATTCTTCTGGAACGAAACTTCTCAAACAGAAAAGGGCTATGGATTAATAATAGATAACACAAAACACAAAGATATAGCAAGTATAGCATCTGTAGGTTTTGGTTTAAGTAGTATACCCGTTGGAATTGAAAACGGATGGATAACCAAAAATGAAGGAAGAGAACGAGCGCTGAAAACTCTTGAGACATTTCTCAATAATGTTGAGCAAAAGGAAGGTTTTTTTGTACATTTTGTATATATGGGTAACGGAAAACGTGCTTGGCACTCTGAAATATCGGTCATAGATACAGCACTTTTCCTGATGGGCGCCCTAACAGTTGGCGAGTACTTTGGTGGAGAAGTGTATCAACTCTTTGAAGAAATATATTCAAAAGTCAATTTTCAATGGTACCTTGACAATTCTAAAAACCAATTTTACATGGGCTATGATTACGAAAGAGGGTTTTGGGGCAACTGGGACAGATATGCAGAACAATTGATTATGTATTTTCTCTCAGTTGCTTCTCCAACGTACCCTGTGAATCCATCGGTCTATGATTCCTTTCAACGTGACGTAGGAAGATACAAAGATTACGAACTTATCTATACTTACACTGGCTCACTTTTTACTTACCAGTTTTCACATGCATGGATAGATTTCAGAAACATTGTAGACAAAAACAATATAAATTGGTTCGAAAACTCAACTAAGGCTTCGCTTTCAAACTGGGAGTATTGCAAAGATATGCACAGCCAATTTGAAACTCTCCATGAATGTTCTTGGGGCCTTACAGCATGCGATTCTCCGGATGGTTACAGGGGTGACTTTGGTGCACCACCGTCTTGGAACAACAACACACAGCATTATGTTGATGGAACTATACCACCTTGTGGTGCGATTGGTTCTATCGTATTTGTACCTGAAGTCGTTGAAGAAACTGTAAAATACTACTACGAGAAAGTACCAGAACTTTGGGGTAAGTATGGATTTAAAGATGCATATAACTTAGACAAAAATTGGTTTTCTGAGATATATATTGGAATAGATAAAGGCATAACATTACTTATGATAGAAAATTACAAAACAGGTTTGATCTGGGACATTGTCATGAAAAACAAATATATGAAAAGAGCACTTCAAGCTCTGGGATTCAAAGAAAAAGAATAAGAGAACATTTTTTTAAATTTTTTCGACGTATAGACTTGTTCAACGGTACCTTTCATCTGTCACAATGGATGATCAATTGTCGCCTTTCTATATTCGCGTACCAATAATTTTACTTACTTATCACACTTTCCATCTTTGCAAACGTCAAATATCCCGCTTGGACAAGGAAACACTTCGTCACACTTTCTTCTATCTCTTTGCTTGTCAATTCATTGTATGAAATAAGCAGATCTTTTTTGAGTATGTCTTCAAGATTAACCTTGCTGTTGAGCAAATAGTCGTACAAAAACTTCGGTTGTGCAGTATCATGCCAATACGCAAGAAATTTTCTGTTGTAGAAAAACAATAATGTAGCAAATGGATTAAATACAAAATGTTTTCCATCAAAAGAAAAACCACCATAATATTTTTCGAGTTGTTCAAGAAGATATTCTTTGTTCATTTCAAGTTTTTGACATGCCATATCAATATATTCAACAAAATGACGTTCAATTTCTTGTTTCGTGTATCCAAACATCTCACTGAGGTCTTCGTGAAGAAAAAGTCAACAGATCGTTCAAAACAGAAAAGACACCTGCTTTTGTGTATTTGGTTATACCTTTCAAAAAACAAAACGAAGATATTTGTCAAGACTTTTTATTTTTGTGTACACTTGCCTCAGAACATCCCGCATTTGCTGCGCTGTTTGTTTATCTGATATTTGATCAAGTATCGGCTTTTCGTACTCATCTATCAACTCTCCTTCTTTATTATTTCATAACATATCTTGTCTTATCTACATATACAAACTCGCCTTTTATTAACCTTTTAAAATCACTTATCCCTATTGGTAAATATTTCGTCCTTTCCTCTCTTTTGCATCTTTTCAATCGTATTATACCGTAATAAAATAATCTGCTTACCTTCGTTCCTAAAGGAGGTAAAACCTCACCAAGTCTTTCTTAAGTTATGTGCTATGCGAAAGTTTAGAACATTTTCGCGTTCACTTCCACATTTACTCTCACACTCGAAAGTGCGAAGATAAACGTAAGCATTGATAAACATCGATCAAAATGTGCTGTTTTAATAAAGAATTTTCGGTTACACTTCACATTTGCTACCGATTTACACACCAAATTTGAGAGGAATTATTAGTAATAAAAATCCCCCTATTTGGGGGATTCTTTAACAGTGGGAGGGGAGGATGGGGGTACTGGTGGTTATGAACATCTTCAAATTTTCCTCTTTCGAAAAAAATTTTACTCTTCCAACCTTAACAAATCCTTAGAATTTACTTTGGGTTTTCTGAAAAATCTTAATAAATAAAGGTACAGGAGTAATAATTTTGTTGTATAATAACTTGTGGAATATTTAAAATAACTGGAACGCAAAGCATATAGGAGGTGTTTATTATGAAACATGTGAGAAAACTTATCATGATGGTTGTATCTCTCTTCGTAGTTATTGCATTACTTAGTTGTACACAACTTTTTGAACCTAAAAACCCAAAAGTTTCAGTTGTACTCTCATCTGGTCAGGAAAATGGAGAAAAGGGTGTTGCAAGTTTTGTTTACCAACCAGTGGACCTTTTTGGAATCGATTTTGACTTGTTAAAAAAATCCGACGCTCCCTGGGTCAAAAACATAGAGAAGTTAGAGGTAAAAATAACAAAATTTTCATACAGGTACTCAACGGGTCCAAATGAGACAAAATGGGCAACACCCACTAACGTTGATAAAACAGTGGATTTACTTGCGTTAAGTTCTTCAGAAGAAAGCTGGCTTACATTCGACATACCAAAAGGTGCGGTGATTTTAGCCATTGCATTTGAAATTACTCAGGCTACGGTCACGATCAATGGAACAAATTATCCCGTAACAATACCATCAGCAAGCGCAAAAATTGTATTTAAAAATCTGAACTGGTCAATAAATGAAGATGGACAAGTGATACTAAGCATAGATTGGTCAAAGAGTATAATAAAGGTGAGCACAAATTACTTGCTTGTACCACGTGTTGCATACCGCTGGAGAGGCTCATTAAAAAATTTATGGGCAATACAAGGAAAAATCAGCAGGTCAGACGGTACTCCTCCTAACGAACCACTCTTAATAGAGCTTTATGAAGGTGAAACCACTTCATCGACGCCAATGACATTGAAAATCCTTCCAGTGAAAAAAGCAGGAGAGTTTTATCTTGGAAAATATAAACCAGGAAAATACACAATTGTGGTGTGGAAAAACTTGACATTCACATATGAAGGTACTGAAATTTCAATCTCCGGCACAGAAGCAACAAAAACAACCTTTGATCATGGAAAAACGTCAGCTACAACAATATTGAACTTAAAGTACTAAAGACTAATAAAAATTTGAACAAACCCCCGTCATGGGGGTTTTATCTTTCCACACGAATATTACAACAATGTGATATAATATGTTAGATTTTAGGATACATTTTGCCGGGGGTGTTTATATGGATTTTGGTAATTACAAAACCATGAAAATATCTCAACCTATATTTCTAAAAGGGGGAGAAATAGGAATTTTACTTGTCCATGGTTACACAGGCTCACCACACGACTTTGCTTACATGGCAAACGAACTTAATAAAGCAGGATTTACTGTCTCAGTACCCCGACTTCCAGGTCACGGCACGTGTGGTGAAGACTTTTTGAAAACAAATGCAAAAGATTGGTTAAGAAGGGCATATGATGCCTATTATGATTTAAATGGCACTTGCAAAGAAGTTTATATATGTGGATTATCAATGGGAGGAATAATTGCACTCGTAATGGCTGCCCAATTAAAACCAAAAAAGCTTGCCACACTTGCTGCCGCTACGCATGTTTACGACAATAGAATAAAACTAACTCCTTTACTTGCCTTATTCAGAAGAAGGATACCAAGAGAAAACAACGATAAATACGATGATCCAGAACTTGAACATCTAAAGAAAGAGTATTGGATCTATAATTGGCCAAAACAAGCAGCTGAACTTTATAAACTTATGAAACTTGCACGAAAAACTGTATCTCAAATAACCTCGGATACACTTATTATTGCTGCAAGAAACGATAACACAGTACCGCTGAAAGCTGCTGAGTTCATATACCACAACATCGCCTCGGAAAAAAGAAAAATGTTAATATTTGAACGATCCGGACACGTACTAAGCAACGACATAGAAAAAGAAGCCGTCACAGAAGCTGTTAAAAAATGGTTCTTAGGTCAAGAAATTTAAACAAGGAAGAAAAGTAGATAAAATTTGTCTAATTTTAACATTTAGGTAACCCTAATTCTTCGGACTTAGGGTATAATAAAAATGAAAACAAAGTTGGAGGTGTCTTATATGGGATTATTGTCAGAAAAGGATAAAAGTTACTTATCAGATTTGTTCAAAAGGGAACTTGAAAATACCGTAAAACTTATATTTTTCCACAGCGAAAATTGTGAGTATTGTGATTTGGAGAGTCAATTGCTCGATGAATTAAAAGAGCTCTCAAACAAGATCATCGTCGAAAAATATCACAAAAACAGTTTAGAAGGTGAGAAGTACAAAGTTGAATACACGCCTGCCTTGATACTCACACTCGAAGATGGAGTGGATAGAGGTGTAAGATTTTACGGCATACCTTCAGGACATGAATTCACAACACTTATTCAAGACATAGTAACATTTGGTAAAGGGGCAAAACCTGAGCTTTCACCGGAAACAATCGAACAACTTAAGAAACTCGATAAACCCGTCAAAATAAGTGTTTTTGTAACTCCAACTTGTCCATACTGTCCGAGAGCGGCTTTAACGGCACACAACATGGCACTTGCAAGTGATATGGTTACAGCCGAAGTTGTTGAAGCAAATGAATTCTTTGACTTAAGTGAACAATTTGGAGTTTCTTCGGTACCACACATTGCAATAAATAGAAACCCAGACAGATTTTTTATAGGGGCTTATCCAGAACCACAGTTCTTGAAACAAGTGCTTGAACTTGCAGAATAATATATTCCCGTCAAAAAACTGAGAAAGTTTCGGAAAAAGATCGGCAAACCACCCCAAAATACTTCAGGGCACATCTTTTGTGCCCTGAGTTTTTAGAAGGCTTAGCGCGCGAAAATTGTGTTGAGAAATGCAGTACTGACTACAATCAAACGTTGACCCACTTTTTTAAAAGTTTTCTATCTAATAGTCTAAGATTTCTCCGGTGGAAATTGGTCTTTAGTATAACTTATCTTGGAGGTGAAAAAATGGAGTTGTTTGAAATAGGTTCATTAAGTAGCGAACTGAAAGAATATTATGATGTAGTTATTGTTGGTGCTGGACCGGCAGGTTTAACGGCGGCTATTTATGCAAGAAGGGCAGGACTAACAGCTTTAGTAGTTGAAAAAGCAATAGAAGGTGGAGCTGTTGCACAGACGCATGTGGTAGAAAATTGGCCAGGGGAAATTAGTATTGAGGGACAAGCATTAGCTCAAAAATTTGCAGACCATGCAAAACATTTTGGTGCGCAAATACATTATGCTTTCGCTCAAAAAGTTTATGTGGAAGGTGATTATAAAATAGTAGAACTCGATGATGGAAATAAAGTAAAGAGTAGAGTTCTTATTATAGCAACAGGAACAGAACCGAGGAAATTGGGAGTACCAGGTGAAGCTGAGTTTAGAGGTAAAGGTGTTACATACTGCGCTGCTTGTGATGGATACTTGTTCAAAGACAAAGATGTGGTTGTAGTTGGTGGAGGAGATAGTGCGTGTGATGAGTCTCATTTTCTGTCAAAGATTGTTAACAGCATAACAATAGTTCAAAATCTTCCATATTTAACAGCTGCAAAGGTGCTCCAGGAAAGAGTTTTGAACAACCCAAAAATAAAAGTTATCACAAATCATTTGGTGAAAGAAATAAGAGGCGCAAATAAAGTACAAGAAGTAGTCATCGTAAGCAATGAGACAAAAGAAGAAAAAATTATCAAAGCGGATGGTGTATTCATATATGTTGGACTCCTACCAAAAACAGAAATTTTCAAAGGATTATTGGAAATGAATGAGTATGGCTACATAATTACAGACGAAAATATGGAGACAAATGTTCCTGGCATCTACGCTGTTGGGGATATAAGAATAAAGGGACTTAGACAGATCGTAACCGCTGCGGCTGATGGTGCAATAGCTGTTGAACATGCTGCAAAGAAATATTTTTAATGAATAAACTTATTAAACGTGAAAGGAGGGTTCATTATGTCAAACTACAAAGTAAAAATTTACACAACACCAACATGTCCATGGTGCAAAAGAGCTAAGGAATATTTCAAACAACTTGGCATTTCATTTACCGAGGTAGACGTTTCCAAAGACAGAAAAGGTGCGGAAGAAATGGTTAGAAAGTCTGGACAAATGGGAGTCCCTGTTATAGAAATTGGGAATCAAATAATCGTTGGATTTGACAAAGCAAGAATCGATAGAATACTTGGGTTAAGCTAGAACAATCATTGCGGTTAACGGTTATATTAATGACGACACCGTTAACCGCTTGTTTTTTTCAAAATAAAGGAGGGATATATATCAGATTCAGTTGTCCGATACTCAGATTCTTTTCAAAACTTTTCATGAAAAAATTTAAGATATCAGCTATTAGAAATAAAAAATAAAGAGAGGTGAATGCTATGTTTAAAAAACTTATTTATGTTTTTATATTCATGGTTGTGCATGTTATCTTCGGTTTCGAGTTTTTGTACACTGACTTGGGAACTGCTCACAACGTTTCCAAAATAGAAGACAAGCTATTAATAATTGTATTCTCCTCTCCGAATTGTTATTACTGCAAGCTTTTTGAAAAAGAGGTATTAACAAACAAATCGGTACAAGAATTCCTTAGAGGAAACTACGTCATAGTGAAAATCGAGCCATCGAATTACAAAACAACGTTTCTTGGTAAACCATACACAAATAACGAACTATTTGGAGCTTTCGGAATAAGAGGAACACCAACATTTGTCTTTTTAAAAGGTTCAGGAGTAGTGACCCAAGTGCCTGGGTATATGCCTCCGGAGGATTTCCTGAAAGCATTAAAATATTTGATAAGAGTTACTGAAGATAATTATAAAGAATCTTTTGAAGTCTATTCAAAGAAAAATGATGATTTAAAAGGTAAACCGAAAATAGTAAATGTTACAAAAGAGGATGCGAACTATATTTTAAAAAACGACAAGAACGCTGAAAAAGTGGATTCTTTACCAAAAACTATCGACATATACAAAGTATACATTACATTTAACCTAGAAATTGCTCAAACACTTAACCAAACAGGAGTGATACGTACTTTGTTGGTTAAATAAAACTAATCTGGGGTGATTCCATGGTTTCATTAGGTCCAACAGATGTATCAATTTGGATTGCACTGGCATCTGGAATCCTTTCCTTTTTCAGTCCCTGTGTTTTGCCTTTGATTCCAGGTTTTCTTGGAATAATTCTTGGCGGTAATAGAAAATTGCAAAAACTCGTTGGTTTTTTCGCAGGTTTCACAGTAATGTTTACAATACTTGGTGCTTTTTCTGGTTTGCTTGGTGGTTTTCTGGCTAAATTTGGTAGCATAATAGAAAAGATGATTGGAATTGCAATTATTGTATTTGGAATTCTTTATGGAATGGAAATACAATTATTCAAAGGTAAGGCTATTAACGTATGGAAGTTCAGAAGTTCAGGTTTTGTTGGAGGATTAATCTTAGGAATAGCTATAGGCTTTGTTTGGATACCATGTAGCAGTCCTGTACTTGCATCGGTTTTGCTTATAGCAGCACAAAAAAATATGATCAAGGGAATGATTCTCTTATTTGTATACTCCTTAGGAATATCAATACCACTTCTAACAATCGGTACGATTGTTTCAAAAACACTAAGTAAAGGTTTTGGCAGACCAAGCTGGGAAAAATGGATGAAAATTGCTGGTAGCGGATTTATAATACTTTTGGGAATACTTGTGATTCTTGGAAAAATGAAAGTTTAAACATTTTAATAAAACTTTTTTCGGAGGTGCAACGATATGCCAACAGCACGCATGGATTATTATTCAGGTATGTTATTTTACAGTAAAACACTCTCTGGACATGACTTAATAATCGATGCCGAGCCATCGTTTGGAGGAAAGGATGCTGGATTACGCCCAAAGGAGTTACTACTTTATTCACTTATGGGATGCACTGGGATGGATGTGGTTTCTTTACTAAAGAAAATGAAGGTAATCGATAACTTGGAAAGCTTTAGAATGGAGGTTGATTACGAACAATCACAAGAACATCCGAAAGTTTATACAAAGCTCCATCTAAAATACATATTCAAATTTAAAGGAGAACCACCAAAAGAGCAGGTTGAAAAAGCAGTTGGGCTTTCCCAAGATAAATATTGTGGAGTCTCTGCTATGCTGAAAAAAGCAGTTCCAGAATTTACTTGGGAGATATTTTACGAATAATTTGATAACCTCAAAGTTTACAAAAAGCCAGCATACGCTGGCTTTTTTGCTATATTTCAGACTTGATTGGTTGACGAATATTATAGAAAAAATTCAGGAAAGAAAGAAAAAATAATATATATACCTGTATATACATGTATATTCTTTATACGAGCAATTTTTAAACTTTGATACTAAAAAGAATAAGTATAAAATTACTCATGGTTTTGTCAATAAACTGACATCAAAAAGTGGGAGGTGGATTTATGAAAAAAAAGGTTGGCTTCTTTTTGTTTGTATTTGTTATCTTTACACGTATTTTCGCAACTGTAGAAATAACATTTTGGCACGGTCTTGCAAGAGATCCAGATAAAAGCAGTATAGAAAAGATTGTTGAAGCTTTTCAAAAGGAAAATCCAGATATTAAAGTGAAAGTAGTAATAATACCAGCAGCAGAAACAGACTCCACAAAACTCCTAACAGCTGTTTCGGCTGGCACGGGACCCGATCTAGTGTATATCGACAGATTTACTGTCATTCAAAGAGCCGCACACAACGTTCTCGAACCAATTGATGAGTATCTAAAAAAGTTAGGTATTAATATTGATAACCTAATGAACGATTTTTTTGATTTTGCGGTTAAGGAATGCCTGTTTAAAGGAAGATATTACGCACTTCCTTTTGACACAGACGTCAGAGTCCTTTTCTATAACATTTCTCTTTTAAATTCTATTGGGCTGAAAGAACCTCCAAAAACGATTTATGAACTTATTAAAATTTCTGAAAAATTGACAAAGGAGGGAAAGAAGGGTAAATATGATATCGTTGGCTTTATACCTTGGTACGCTCAAGGTTGGCCTTATACCTGGATTTTTGCTTTTGAAGGGAATGTTTTTGATGAAAAAACAGGAAAATTCGTTTTTGCTACAGATCCCGGGGTAATTGAAGCCTATAAATGGATGAAAAGCTGGGCTGATAGATTTGGTTACGAAGCTTTAAATGCGTTTGGATCCATGCAAATAGGCGATTTAAATCCATTTACAGCAGGCAAATTAGCCATGATTGTAGATGGTAATTGGACACTTTCTGGTTTAAAGCTTTTTGCGCCAAAAGATTTTAAATACGCTATAACTGGTATTCCAACAAAATCAGGTAAGTCTGTAACATGGGCCGGAGGTTGGAGTTTAGCTATTCCAAAAGGTGCAAAAAGACCTTTAGAAGCTGCAAAACTAGCATTATATATTGCTACAAAAGGGCAGATTCAATATGCAATTGATACATTGCATTTGCCTACTTATAAAAAAGCTGTGGATGAATTACTAAAAAAGGATCCATCTCAGAAACCATTTGTTGAATTATTAGAAAATGCGAAATCAAGACCGCCATTACCAGTTGGTGCTTTACTATGGGACAAGCTAGTTGAAGCAAGAGATCTTATCCTTACTGGTAAAAAAACTGTGGAAAAGGCACTTTTTGATGTCCAACAAGAAGTGCAAAAAGAATACGACAAGATAATGTCTTCAACAAAATAGTCTAGGGGAGATGAAATCAATGAAAAAATTTTCTATTTTCATGATTTTATTTACGATTCTTGCATTTAGTCAAGACAACTTCAAAATACCAGAGAGTTCTTACTGGTACCCAAATGATTTGTTAGAATGGAGTCCAGAAACTGATCCTGAGGCCATCTATAATGTTTCATCCATTCCATTAAATAATAGAATTAAAGGGGGCAAAATATCAAAAAATGCCTCAGAAAAAGTAAAAATAGTAGCTTTGTCTGTTATGAATCCCTCAACAAGTGGTATGCCATCACAGGGAAGAAATGATTCGATGAGAATTTACACTTTTACTTACTGGCAATATATAGACTTCTTAGTTGCGTGGGCAGGTTCAGCTGGCGAAGGAATAATCGTTCCTCCAAGCGCGGACGTGATAGACGCTGCACATAAAAACGGGGTTCCTGTTTTAGGAACAATTTTCTTCCCACCAAATGTATATGGAGGTAGAAGAAATTGGGTTGATCAACTACTTCAAGAAACTAATGGTCAATTTCCAATAGCCGATAAATTAATAAGTGTTGCAAGATATTATGGATTTGATGGTTGGTTCATAAATCAAGAAACAGAAGGTTGTGACCAAGAACATGTAAAACAATTAACAAGATTTATAGGATACTTTAAATCAAAAGCTCCTGATTTAACTTTGTTTTGGTATGATGCCATGAATAACTATGGCGAAATTATGTGGCAAGGCGAATTGAACGAAACAAATGTTGTTTTTCTTACGGATTTAGAAGAACAAAGAAGACTTTCAGATTACTTGTTTATAGATTTTCGGTGGATCTCTTCAAAACGTCCAAATTCTGTTGAAAATTCATTAAAAAATGCGCAAAAATATAAAATTTCACAATATGATTTGTTTGCTGGGGTATTGCTGCAAGGTGAAGGGTATAACACCCCATATTTTAATTTATCAAAAATCCAAGATCAGCAAGGTACTCTTAAATTATCACTTGGGTTGTTTGGTCCATGCTGGAGTTATTATTCATCAAAGAAGATTGACGAATTTTGGAAAAAAGAGGATATATTGTGGGTTGGAAATCATGATCTGCTCGATTACAAATATAAAAGCGAAGCATCAAGATGGCCAGGCTTTGCACAGTTTGTTGTTGAAAAATCACCTATTACAAGCTTACCATTTGTTACTCACTTTAATGTTGGACACGGAAAGTACTTTTTTGTGAATGGTAAAAAGCTTGGAAATAGTGAGTGGTATAACAGAAGCCTGCAAGATATTTTGCCAACTTACAGGTGGCTTGTGAAGGGAAAGAAGCTTGATGTCGAAATCGATTATGAAAATGCATATTACGGAGGAACTTCTCTTAAGTTTTGCGGAAGTATGTTAAAAGGAGAGTTCTCAGAGTATATTCTTTATTTAACTGACATAGAGATTTTACCAAATACTGTCTTTTCATTTGCATCTAAAAATAATGAAGGAAAAGTTCTTGGAACAATTAACCTATATTTTTCCGATGGTGAAATTTTAAAGTTACCTTTTTCGTCTTTAAATGACTGGAAAGAATACTCATATTACTTGACAAGTTTCATTGGCCGCAAGATTAAAAATATTGGAATTACTCTAAGAAGTAATTTGAATCAAAATGTTTCGTTTAATTTAGGAAAGATAGCTATATATCAAATTTCCTCCAAGACCCAGCAGCAGACATCGAAAATAGTAGTAGACGAGATTAAATTTGAAGAAGGAATTTTTGCTCAAATTAAGATTCATTGGAATAGGGTTGAGGGAGCAAAACATTATGAGGTCTATAGAATCTTACCAAATAACTTGGAAGAATTTGTTTGGGCAAGTACTAATAATTATACATATATTTGCAAATTGAAAAGGATAGGGAAAGAAAAGGATACTAAACTAAAAATAGTTGCGATTTTTCAAGATATGTCAAGAAGTAAACCATTATATACAAAAATTTATTGGCCACCTTATCCAAAGCCAAGAGCAGAGTTTACTGTAAGTAACACAATAATAAGCCCTGGTGAATCCGTTGTTTTTGAGTCTTTATCATCAGAAACAACTGAAGAGCTAGAATGGTTGTTTGTTGGAGGAGAACCATTAAATAGTAATCTGGGTAAGGTTATAGTTAAGTACGAAAAAGAAGGTTTGTATCCTGTAAAATTGGTTGCAAGGAATACTTCTGGTGAAGACATCAGGTACTACGAAAGCATGATAGCAGTTACACAAAACGCAAAAAACTTAAAAAACTTGGCATTGGGCAAAATGACATACGCGAGTAGCTTTGTTCCTCATGAAAAGCCATCATTAGCTGTGGATGGTGCTGTTGAAGGTAACAGTAAATGGTGTGCAGTTGGTGATTTACCTCATTGGCTTGTTGTAGATTTAGAAAAAGAGTGCCTTATAAACAAGGTTGTTATAAGGCATGCTCAAGAAGGCAAAGAATCTGAGGATTGGAATACTAAAGCATATAGAATTCAGATAAGTAGCGATGGTGAAAATTGGAATGATATTATCGTGGTGAAATCGAATTCAAAAGGATTAACTGAACATTCTTTTCCTCCTGTGAAAACACGATATGTAAGACTCTTGATAGAAATTCCAACTCAAACAGGTGATAAAGCTGCAAGAATTTATGAATTCGAAATATTTGGTTTGTCTGATTTTTAAATATATT
Organism: Fervidobacterium sp.; assembly: GCA_026419195.1. Lineage (NCBI taxonomy): Bacteria > Thermotogati > Thermotogota > Thermotogae > Thermotogales > Fervidobacteriaceae > Fervidobacterium > Fervidobacterium sp. Next base: position 3,693 of record JANZZV010000001.1, on the reverse strand, counting down.
CAAAAAATTTCCTTCTTTTGTAAGTATTATATTTTAAATATTGAGGTGCAAAAAATATGAAAAATGCAAGAAATTTTATTTTAGGTTTGTTGTTCATTTCACCGTGGTTAATAGGATTTTTTATATTCACTATGTATCCAATTATAGCTTCAGCGTACTATTCACTTACTGATTTTTCTATCACAACGTATCCAAACTTCGTGGGTTTTAGAAATTATATGAGAATGTTCGAAGACGGTTTGTTCTGGAAAAGTCTAAAAAATACGACTTTTCTCGTGTTAGGTTTAGTACCTTTAGGTCTGTTGATTGCTTTGACAACAGCATTATTATTAAATGTGAAAAAATTGAGAGGAATTCCTTTTTTTAGAGCAGCAATTTATTTACCGTCAATAGTACCGGCTTTTGCGTTTTCAGCAGTAGTAACTTTATTCTTTCACCCTTACTTGGGATTTATTAACACTGTTTTATCGTGGATAGGTATAGAAGGACCGCTTTGGTTAAGCAGTGAAAAATGGGTCAAACCAACGATTATAATTGCAGCTCAATGGGGAGTAGGCGGAGCAATGCTTGTATTTTCCGCAGCACTTAAAGACATACCTTATGAACTGTACGAAGCAGCTGTAATAGATGGAGCAAGTAAGCTAACAATGTTTAGAAAAATAACTTTGCCGCTTATAACTCCAACAATATTCTATTATTTGGTTACATCCACAATAGGAAATATACAAATATTCGATTTACCAATGTTATTGACTGGAGGTGGACCAGCCAATGCAAGTTTAACTTTGGGTATGTATATATATAAACAAGCATTTACATATACAAACATGGGTTATGCTTCTGCTCTTGCGTGGTTTATGTTTGTACTCATACTAATTATAACAATTGTATATTTTTACTTTTCGGATAAATGGGTATTTTACATTGGTAATTGAGGTTCATCTTAGGAGGTTTGAATATGTATAAAAATAGTAAAATAGGCTTGAAAATTACATCTTATATTTTACTAAGTTTGTTAGCTTTTATTTACCTTTTTCCTTTTTTTTGGATGATTGGAACATCTCTTAAAGCCGACACAGAGCTTTTGGACTTTCCACCAAAGATATTTCCAAGTAAGCCTAAATTTGATAACTATGGAAAAGCAATTGATAGGTTTCCATTTTGGAGATATTTTTCCAATTCGTTCATCATCACACTTGGAAACATTATTGGGGTTTTATTTTCAGCACCTCTGGTAGCTTTCGGATTTTCAAAGTTAAAGTGGATAGGTAGGAATATTCTCTTTTTCGTTATGTTGAGCACTGCCATGATTCCAGGGGCTGTAACAATGATACCTACATTTCTAATATTTAAGAAACTTGGATGGATCAATACTTATCTTCCTCTTATTATTCCGGCCTTTCTTGGTGGAGGACCTATGAATGTATTTTTAATTAAACAATTTTTTTCTACAATACCAAATGAAATGTTAGAAGCTGCTAAAATAGATGGAGCAAACGAATGGGTTATATATAGAAAAATAATGTTACCGCTATCCAAACCCGTTTTGGCACTTGTCTCATTGTTTACATTCATGGGGGCGTGGAATAATTATTCTGGTCCTCTTATTTATATAACAAGTGAGGAAAAATTTCCCTTATCGTTGGGAATGCCTATGTTTATGAATAGATATGGTACGTACTGGAATCAAGCTATGGCAGCAGCAACATTAACTTTCATACCAACTTTTATATTTTTCTTTTTTACACAAAAGTATCTAATAGAAGGTATTAAACTTTCCGGAATAAAAGAGTAAAAAGGAGGAATTATATGTTACCAACCTATGGAAAAATACTTAAGCATATAGAAGACTTGATAATTACCGGGAAACTTGCCGCAGGTGATAAGATACCTTCAGAAAATGAACTAGCAAAAATGTTTAACACAACAAGAATGACAGTAAGAAAGGCGCTTGATGAACTTGAGAAAATTGGTATAGTTTCCAGAGTCCCTGGTGTTGGGACGTTTGTAACGGAAACAAATGTAATTTCACACAAAAGGGTGGGACTTTTAGTTAGCAATAAGCAAATTATGTATGGTATTATAAAATTTCTTTCCTCGGTTGGAATCAAAATCTTTGCTTTTGAGCAAGGAAAAACATTGAATGAAGAGGAATCTTTGTTGAAAGAACTTGTCTCAAAAAATATAGACGGATTAATAATTGAGCCAACCCAAAATTCTGTCATCAATTCATTCATGAGAGAATTAGCTCAGAACAACTTTCCTATAGTATTTGTAGACAGAAATATTCCTATACCAATGAAAATTCCAACAGTTTTAACTAACAATTTTCAAGGCGGAAAACTGTTAGGAGAACATATGAGAAAAGAACACAATATTAGCAAAGCTGTATTTGTTACAAGTGAGGATTTAACTATTTCAAGTGTTTATGAAAGATATAATGGTATTTCTAAAGGATTAAAAAAGAAACCAGATATAATAAAGTTTGAAAGTATCGAGGGAGATTTCTCTACTCTTCCAAAGATCATAAAGGATAAGAATATTGACTGTGTATTTTTTTGCAATGATATGTTGGCAGTTAGGGGTATATGCTATATTTTGAAATATGGTATTAAAATACCTGAAGAAGTAAAAGTTGTTGGATTCGATGATGAATTCGTAGCTAAAATGACTCACCCGAAACTAACAACTATTAAACAAGATTTAGCTAAAGTCGGAGAAACTGCAGCTTCTTTGATTGTAAGCAAATTAAAAGGAGAAATGATTAACGATAATGTTATCATAGGAGTAGACATGGTTATTAGAAACTCTTGTGGATGCAAGAATAAATATTAAATGGGGGAGATAAATTGAAAATATTAGCAAAAAGTTTACCGAATATACCTTGGGAAGATAGACCAAAAGGTAGTAGTGAAGTCGTTTGGAGATATTCTCAAAATCCTATAATAAAGAGGAACCAAGCAAAAGACTCTAACAGCATCTTTAACAGTGCTGTTGTCAAATTTAAAGACTATTTTGCTGGCGTATTCAGAGTAGATAACACTGCTCGCGAGATGAATATAAGAAAAGGGTTTAGTAAAGATGGATTCAACTGGGTGATAGATGATGAACCTATAAAGTTTATCCAGCAATCATCTGAACTGATTGAGAGTGAATACAAATACGATCCTAGGGTTGTATTCATAGAGGATAGATATTGGATTACTTGGTGTAATGGTTACCACGGACCAACGATAGGTATAGGTTACACTTACGATTTTGAAACATTTTACCAAATAGAGAACGCTTTTCTACCATTTAATAGAAATGGTGTTTTGTTTCCCAGAAAGATAAACGGAAAATATGCAATGTTAAGTAGACCTTCTGACAATGGTCACACACCATTCGGGGACATTTTTTACAGCGAAAGCCCGGACATGATTCATTGGGGAGTACACAGATTTGTCATGGGAAGGGGATATAGTCCGTGGCAATCTCTAAAAATAGGAGCTGGACCAGTACCAATAGAAACAGATGAAGGTTGGTTGTTATTTTACCATGGAGTATTACTTTCTTGCAACGGATATGTTTATAGTTTTGGTGCAGCACTGTTGGATTTAGAAAAGCCTTGGAAGGTAATAAAGCGCTCTAAGAAGTATTTGCTTTCACCACAAATGCTTTATGAATGTGTTGGAGATGTACCAAACGTTGTAT